>DASYXX010000757.1:0-10063 GCA_035934395.1 Streptosporangiaceae bacterium | reverse complement strand
CCCAGCGCGGCGAGCCGCTGCCCCAGCGCGGCGAGCCGCTGCCCCAGCGCGGCGAGCCGCTGCCCCGGCGGACCGGCCGGACCCGGCGGTCGGGCCGCCATCGCAGCCCGGACCGGCTGAGCCTGCCGTCGGACGCGCCGACTCTCCTGATCGCCGTGCCGGGCGCCGCCCGCCCGGGCAGCGAGACGATCGGTGAGCAGGTCGCCGCCGCGGCCAGGGTGTCCTGCCCAGGCGCGGATGTCCAGGTGGCGTTCCTGGAAGGCACAGAGCACCGCCTCGACGAGGCGCTGGCCGCGCTGGCGGACGGGCCCTGGCCCGCGCTCGCGGTGGTGGTTCCGCTGCTGGCCGGGCCGCATCCCCGGTCTGACCTCGCGCTGCAGCGCGTGGTCGCCGGGGCCGACGGGCAGGTCGTCGTGGCCGAGCATCTGGGCCCGCATCCCCTGCTGGCCGAGGCGCTGCACTCGCGCCTGGCCGAGGTGGGGCTGGCGCGTGAGAGCCGCGTCCGCGGGCTCAGCATCAGCACGGTCGCGAACGGGGTCCTGGTGCTGGCCGACCGCGGCGACGACGCGGTCCGCGCGGCGGGCGTGGCCGCGGTTCTGCTGGCCGGCCGGCTTGCAGCCCCGGCCGTGCACGCGTCCATCGACGACCCGCAGGGCATCGCGTCCGCGGCGGAGCGGCTGCAGGCCATGGGCGCCTCGCGCGTGGCCATCGCCCCGTGCGTCATCGGACCGGAGACCGACCCGCGCGAGCTCGACGCCGTGAGCGCGGCGATCGGCGCCCTGGCCGCCCCGCCTCTCGGCGCCCATCCGGCCATCGGCCAGCTGGTCGCGATGCGTTATGGCAATGCGCTCGTCGGCCTGCGTCCGGCCGGCACGATGGGCTGATGGCGTCCGCCCAAGCCGGCCGGGAACCAGGGCCATTGACACCGGCGACGCGGCTGCGCTGAGCTTCCTACATCAATCACCCAGAGAGGCGTGAGCGGCAGTGAGCGAATGGGACGCTACATCGTATGAGGGGAAGGGCACCATCCTCCGTGTCGTCCGCGGCGAGGCGGAGCGGCTGTTCGAGATGGCGGAAGCGCCCGGTGCCTGGGAAGCCCCGACCGCCTGCGAGAGCTGGCAGGTCAGGGACATAATCGGCCACCTCATCGACACGACAGAGGGCTACTTCAAGGCCTTCGACACCGCGCGGAGCGGTGCCGAGACACCCGCCGCATACGGGCTGGGCGGCATGCACCAGCGGGCCGGCGAGTCGGCGCAGTCGTTCCACGGCCTGTCGCAGCAGGAGGCTATGGACCGGGTGCGCAGCGACCTGAGCAAGATGATGGGCATCCTCGAGCCGCTGACGGCCGAGGAATGGTCGGGCCTCATCGTCCCGCACTTCTACATGGGCCCGCTGCCCGCGTTCTTCTACGCCGCTGGCCAGCTCATGGACTATGGCGTGCACTCCTGGGACATCCGCCAGGGCACCGGCCAGGCGCACGGGATGTCGGGAGACGCCGCCGACCTGCTGGTCCCGTTCATGTTCGTGCTCTGGCAGTCGACGATCAAGCCCGACGCCGACCTCAGCCCGTTCACGATCGGCATCCGGGTCACCGGCCGTAACGCGGGCGAGTATCGGGTGTCCATCAGCGACCAGGGCATGCAGTACGAGCCGGGCAGCGTCGATGATCTGCCGACCGTGCTCGAGTTCGACCCCGGGAGCCTGGTGCTCACCACGTTCGGGCGCAGCAACTCGGGCACGGTACGCGGCAATCCGGCCCTCGCGGACCGCTTCCTGAACCTGTTTTTCCGGATCTAGCCCGGATACCGGGGCACCATATGCGGCGCCCGGGATGATGGCGGGGCTAGGCCCTTACCTCCCGGGAGCAGCCGAACGGCGTGTGCGTTTCCGCGGCTTCCTGCCAGCGCAGCTGCCCGGCCAGCTCGCTGGCGGAACCCGCGTGTACCGAGAAGGCCGGGGCGCCCTGATGGTAGTCCTGAATGAAGCCGCCCCGCCGGCACGCGTGCCACCCGGTGTCGGCGTCGGCCCAGATCCGCCAGCGCGGATAAACCTCCGCCAGCGCCTCGACGCCGGCGTCGGCGAGAACTGCCGCAGACATCCGCGCCTCCCCCCCATTGAGCGCAGCGCTGGGGCTACGCGTTGTTCATAAACCGGACACGAATTGTTCGTACCAGTGATGCCAGCAGGCAGGCCGTAACGAGGGAGCTCCGGCCTCGCGTATTGTCACATGCTACTTGAGCATTCCCACGCGCCCCAGAGCCGTGGACCGAGGGTGTTCCCTACACTTGCAGCGCGCGAAATACCAGCAGTGCCACGTCATCGGTGGGCGGGCCGGACCCGAACTCCCGCACCGCGCGCTGGATCCTGGCCACGACCGAGCCCGCAGTCAGCCCCGAGCACTCACCCAGCAGGCCCCGCAGGCCGTCGCCGTCATCGAGCAGGTGGTCCCCTGACCGGCGCTCCGTCACCCCGTCGGTCACGCAGAGCAGCACGTCACGCGGGGACAGGCGGACGACGTTCTGCTCGAACGTCACGCCGTCCAGCACCCCGAGCAGCGACTGAGGCTCTGCCACGGCCTCCACGTCGCCCGCGGACCGCAGGACCAGCGGCGGCGGGTGCCCGGCGCACACCAGCGAGATGACAGCGGCATCGCCCGATGCGGTATCGCTGGATGATGCGGGGGCGAGTTCACCGTGGATCAGCGTGACGAACGGCGCGCGGGATCCCTCGTCCACGATCAGCGCGTTGAGCCGCTCGACCACGGTCGGGACGTCGTGCCCCTCCCGGGCCAGGATGCGCAGCGCATGCCTGGTCAGGCCGGTGACCGCGGCGGCCTCCGGACCCTTGCCGCAGACGTCGCCGATCGCGAACCGCCAGCGTCCCGGCGCCACCTCGAACACGTCGTAGAAGTCGCCGCCGACCTCGTTCCCCTCGCCCGCGGCCTCGTACCCGGCGGCCAGGTCGACGCCCGGGATCGCCGGCAGCTCGGGCGGCAGCAGGCTGCGCTGCAGCGCGTCGTTGGCCTGTCGCTGCGCCGAGTAGAGCCTGGCGTTGTCCAGGGCCAGCGCCACCCGCCGGGTCAGATCCGCGGCCAGCTCCACGGACTCCTGCGCCAGGGCTCCTTCGCGCGGGCGCCCGATCACGAAAACCCCGAGGCTGCGATCCCGCGCCACCAGCGGAAAGCACCATGCCGGGTCGGCGGCCAGCTCGGCCGCCGCGGCACAGCTCAGCTCCGGCGTCTCGACGAAGGACCAGGGCTGCGCGCCGTCGCCGGGCGCAACCCGCGGCGGGGGGGCCGCGCTGAGCAGGCCGGCGAGCACGTCAGCCGATGACTCATCGGCGTGCCAGACGTACGCAGGCCTGAGCTCGCCGTCCTCGTCGGGCACCAGCGCGGCGCACCAGGCGGCGAGCCTGGGCACCACGAGCTGGGCGGCGAGAGCGATCGTCTTCTCCTGGTCCAGCGTGCCGGCCAGCAGGTCGCTGGCCTCGGCCAGGAAGCTGAGCCGGGCCCGGCGGATCCGGTCGTGCTCGCTCAGCCTGGCCCGCTCGAGCGGGAGTGCCACCGCGTCCGCCACCTGCTGCACGCGGGCCAGGTCCGCCTCGGCGAACCGGTCCGGCTCGGCCGCGGCCACGGCGAGCATCCCGGTCACCCGGCCCTGGGCCTGGAAGGGCACGGTCAGCAGCGACCGCAGCGGCTCGTTCTGGACCTGCGCGAGGTCGGCGCCCCGCTCCGCGAACTGGGTGTAGAGCTCGAGGAACGTGTCCATGCCGGCGGCGCCGGCGGCCGGGCCGGGGACAGCCGCCGCGGCCTCCATCTGCCCACCCTCCCGCCCGTGCAGCTGGGCCACCCCGCGCCCCGCCGCCGCACGCATTCTCAGTTCCCCGCCCTCGTCGGCGATCAGCGCATAGGCGGCGTCGGCGGCCACGGCCTCGCTGGCCTGCGAGACCGCGTGGGCGAGCAGCTCGTCGTAGCTCAGCGTGAGCAGATCCCTGGCCGCCTGGTCGGCGCCCGGCGCCCGGACCCCGGCGTCCGGGTGGCCGGCAGCCAGCACCTCATCGACCGTCGGCCCGGACGCCGCATGACCGTCAGCGCCGTCGGGGCCGAGCCGGAACCAGATGACCTTCGCCGCGGGCGCGTACGTCACGCCCCAGGACGACGAGAGCGCGGCGGGCAGCAGCAGCCCGCGGCCGCTGGGCCGGTCAACCTCTGCGGCGGCGCCCGGCGGGTCCGGGATGACGCGGGCCGGATGCCGGTCAAGGACGGAAACCTCCACGGTGGCCCCGTCCAGCCTGCAGGTCAGCTGCACGGGAGTGCCGGCGTGCACGATGGCGTTGGTGACGAGTTCGCTGGCGAGCAGAACGGCGTCGGCCACCAGGTCATCTCGCCCTGACAAGCCCCAGGAAATCAGCGTCTTACGGACAAATCGTCGCGCGTCAGCCACAGCCGTCGGCTCGGGCTCAAAGGCCGCCTCGGCGCTCAGGTCCCGCTGTCCGTCCACGCGCACTCCCGGCGCAAACGCTGCTGTTTGCAGCTGGCTGACCGCTCCATCGTGGCAGACTCGTGCCATTGGCACATCGGTGAAAGCGCAGTCGGTCCGCGGCTGCAGAACGAGCCGGAGGGGGCCGGCCCGTAGGCGAGCGGCAAATGCAGCCGGGCTATGGAGGAGATGACCCCCGCGATGACCGAGACCACGGCCAGTTCTCGTGTCACACAGCGCAACGGAACGCTTCGCGGTAACGGCGCGGGCGGCGGCCGGGCCAGCCAGGCCGCGGCCGGCATCGCCGCACGGAGCAACCCAGAGGGCAGCGGCCCGGATCACGGCGGCCCGGACGAGAACGACAGGCCCCGGTACGCCGAAGCCGACCTCGAGCCGATTCGTGCCCGCCTGGCGGCGTTCGCCCGCGGGGACTTCCGGCTCCGGGGCGGACCCGACGACCGGCACCTGGCGCCGGCCGGCCCGGTGCTGGCCGAGATCAGCGACCTGACCGACGAGATCGGCGCCCAGCTCGCCGCGATGACGTCCGAGGTCGCCCAGAGCGCGGCCCAGGTGCGCGACATCGCCGTGGTCACCACCGCGGTGGCCCGCGGTGACCTCACGGGCAAGGTGACCGTCGAGGCGACCGGCGAGATGCTGCAGCTCAAGCAGACGGTGAACATGCTGGTCGACCAGCTCTCGGCGTTCGCCGACGAGGTCACCCGCGTGGCCCGCGAGGTCGGCACCGAGGGCAGGCTCGGCGGCCAGGCCCAGGTCCGCGGCGTCTCGGGCGTGTGGAAGGACCTGACCGACAACGTCAACGTCATGGCGAACAACCTGACCGGTCAGGTCCGCAACATCGCGCAGGTCGCGACCGCCGTGGCCAACGGCGACCTGTCCAAGAAGATCGACGTTGACGCCCGCGGCGAGATCCTCGAGCTGAAGACCACGCTCAACACCATGGTCGACCAGCTCTCAGCGTTCGCCGACGAGGTCACACGGGTGGCCCGCGAGGTCGGCACCGAGGGCAGGCTCGGCGGCCAGGCCTACGTCCGCGGCGTCTCGGGCGTGTGGAAGGACCTGACCGACAACGTGAACTTCATGGCCGGCAACCTGACCGGCCAGGTCCGCAACATCGCGCAGGTCACGACCGCCGTGGCCAACGGCGACCTGACGAAGAAGATCGACGTCGACGCCCGCGGCGAGATCCTCGAGCTGAAGACCACGATCAACACGATGGTCGACCAGCTCTCCGCGTTCGCCGACGAGGTCACCCGGGTGGCCCGCGAGGTCGGCACCGAGGGCATCCTCGGCGGCCAGGCCCAGGTCCGCGGCGTGTCAGGGGTATGGAAGGACCTGACAGAGAACGTCAACGGCATGGCCGGCAACCTGACCGGCCAGGTCCGCAACATCGCCCAGGTCGCGACCGCGGTGGCCAACGGCGACCTGTCCAAGAAGATCGACGTGAACGCCCGCGGCGAGATCCTCGAGCTGAAGACCACGCTCAACACCATGGTCGACCAGCTCTCGGCGTTCGCCTCGGAGGTAACCCGCGTGGCCCGCGAGGTCGGCAGCGAGGGCAGGCTCGGCGGCCAGGCCGAGGTGGAAGGCGTGTCCGGCACCTGGAAGCGGCTGACCGAGGGCGTCAACGAGCTGGCGAGCAACCTGACCACCCAGGTCCGCGCGATCGGCGCGGTAGCCAGCGCGGTCGCCGAGGGCGACCTGACCCAGTCGGTGGAGGTCGCGGCGCGCGGCGAGGTCGCCGAGCTCAAGGACAACGTCAACCTGATGGTCGCGTACCTGCGCGAGACCACCCGCGCCAACCAGGAGCAGGACTGGCTGAAGACCAACCTGGCCCGGATCGCCGGGCTGATGCAGGGGCATCGTGACCTGCTCGAGCTGGCCCGGCTGATCCTCGGCGAGCTCACCCCGCTGACCTCGGCCCAGTACGGCGCGATCTACCTGGCCAGCGATGCGACCGAGCAGCGTGGTTCGGGCACCGGGGAGCAGGAGTTCACCAGGATCGCCACCTACGGCTTCACCAAGGGCGGCCTCGACCACTTCGCGGCCGGGGAGGGACTGGCCGGCCAGGCCGCGATCGAGCGCAAGCCGATCCTGATCACCGACGCCCCGGCCGGGTACCTGCGGGTCGGGTCGGGGCTGGGCGAGGCCGCGCCGGTGAGCGTGGCCGTGCTGCCGATCCTGTTCGAGGACCAGGTGCTTGGCGTGCTCGAGCTGGCGTCGCTGACCCGGTTCAGCGACGTGCACCTGGCGTTCTTCGACCAGTTCGTCGGGACCATCGGCGTGGCCATCAACACGATCATGGCCAGCTCGCGGACCGAGGCGCTGCTGTCCGAGTCCCAGCGGCTGACCACCCAGCTCCAGGAGCGCTCGGTCGAGCTGCAGCGACAGCAGGCCGAGCTGCGCCGGTCCAATGCCGAGCTCGAGGAGAAGGCGGCGCTGCTGGCCAAGCAGAACAGCGCGATCGAGGTGCAGAACCGGCAGATCGAGCAGGCGCGGCGGACCCTGGAGGAACGGGCCCAGCAGCTGGCGATCTCCTCCCGGTATAAGTCGGACTTCCTGGCCAACATGTCCCATGAGCTGCGAACGCCGCTGAACAGCCTGCTGGTGCTGGCCAAGCTGCTCTCGGAGAACCAGGACGGGAACCTCACCGGCCAGCAGGTGGACTTCGCCCGGACGATCCACGAGGCGGGGTCCGACCTGCTGCAGCTGATCAACGACATCCTGGACCTGTCCAAGGTCGAGGCCGGCAAGATGGATGTCACCCCGGCCGAGCTGAAGCTCACCGCGCTCGTCGATTACGTCGACGCGACGTTCCGGCCGATGGCCGAGGACAAGGGGCTGGGCTTCAGCATCCTGGTGCGCCCGGGCACGCCCGAGCGGCTCTACGTCGACGAGCAGCGGCTCGAGCAGGTCCTGCGCAACCTGCTGTCCAACGCGGTCAAGTTCACCTCGGCGGGCGAGGTCAGGCTGACCATTTCCACGTCCGCCGAGGTCGAGTTCGACGGCGCGCTCAGCGGGGCGGCCGAGGTCATCGCGTTCGCGGTGTCGGACACCGGCGTGGGCATAGCCAAGTCCAAGCTCGGCACGATCTTCGACGCCTTCAGCCAGGCCGACGGAACCACGAGCCGGCGCTACGGCGGCACCGGCCTCGGGCTCTCGATCAGCCGCGACATCGCGCGGCTGCTCGGCGGGGAGATCCGCGCGGCCAGCCGGCCCGGCAAGGGCAGCACGTTCACGCTGTACCTGCCGGCCAGGCACGCGCCCGACCTCACCGCGGGCGCCCCGGCGCTCGGCTCGCTGGCCGTGACGGATCCGGCCGCCGCCGGCGACAAGGCTCCCGCGGGCGCGGACGGCGACGACGTGCTGAGCGGCGCGCGGATACTGATCGTCGATGACGACGCACGCAGCGTGTTCGCGCTCACCGGGGTCTTCGAGCGCTACGGCGCCGAGGTGCTCTACGCCGAGAACGGCCGGGCCGGGATAGAGTCGTTGGAGCGCAACGAGGATGTCTCGCTGGTGCTGATGGACGTCATGATGCCCGAACTGGACGGGAACGCGACCATGCGGTCGATCCGGCGGATGCCGCAGTTTGCCGACCTGCCGATCATCGCGCTCACCGCCAAGGCGATGAAGGGCGACCGGGATAAGAGCATCAGGGCCGGGGCATCCGACTACTTCCCCAAGCCCGTGGAGACCGATCACCTGCTGCAGCTCATGCGGCACTGGCTCTCGATGCGGCGCAGCACCGTGTCAGCCAAGACAGCCAGGGCGGGCACAGAAGGCAGATCCGCCACCTCGCACTAGGAGCAACCCGCGTGCCGGAGAAGGCCAAGATCCTGCTGGTCGATGACCGCGCCGAGAACATCGTCGCGCTCGAGGCGATCCTCAGCTCGCTGAACCAGATACTGGTGCCGGCGCGCTCGGGGGACGCGGCGCTGAAGGCCCTGCTCAGCGACGACTTCGCGGTCATCCTGCTCGACGTCCTGATGCCGGGCATGGACGGCTTCGAGACCGCGGCCCACATCAAGCGCCGCCCGCGCACCCGGGACATCCCGATCATCTTCCTGACCGCCAGGAACGCCGAGCCGGACTACGCGTTCCGCAGCTACTCGGCCGGGGCGGTGGACTACATCGCCAAGCCGTTCGATCCGTGGGTGCTGCGGGCCAAGGTGTCGGTCTTCATCGACCTGTACATGAAGAACCGGCAGCTCAGCGACCAGGCGGCGATGCTGCGCGCGCAGCTCGGGGATTCCCTGGGCGCGGCGGAGGCCAACCCGCCCGCCGCGGATACGGTGCTCGCCGAGCTGTCCGCGCGCCTGGCCGCGGTGGAGGACATGGTCACCGTGCTGGCCGGCCAGGCCGCCGGCGGGCAGGATCCCGCCGTCACCGAATCCGTGCACCAGCTGGAGCAGCGCGTGGCCCGCCTGCGCGGCGTCTTCGACGCGCTGCGGGTCGATACCTAGACCGGATAGCCCCGAGCGCAGGCAGACGCCGTCAGCCGGGCGAACCTGCCTCCGCGTCGTACTCGCCCGGCTGGTGGCCGGCGGGGAGCTGGTGCTTGGCCACGCGGGCCGTGGGGGTACGCGGCAGCTCGGCGATCGCCTGCCAGTAGCGGGGCACCTTGTAGGCGGCCAGCCGGCCCGCCGCGAACGCGCGCAGCTCGGCGAAGTCGACGCTCGTCCCGTCGGCGGGCACCACGAACGCCTTTACCTCGTCCTCGGACAGCTCCGACGGCACGCCCACCACCGCGCACTCCAGCACCGCCGGGTGCGCCGCCAGCACCTCCTCGACCTCGAGCGGCGACAGGTTCTCACCCCGGCGCCGCAGCACCTCCTTCTGCCGCGCCACGAACGTGTAGGTCCCGTCGGCGCCGACCGTGACCAGGTCGCCGGTCCGCAGCCAGCCGCCGGCGAACAGCGCGGCGGTCTCCTCCGGCATCCCCCAGTACCCGGGCGTGAGCACCGGGTTACGTAGCTGCAGCTCGCCGGTCTCTCCGGGACCCAGGACATCGCCGTCGGGCCCGGTCACCCGAGCCTCGTTCACCGTGCCGAGGACGGGGTGCTGGCGCACTGCGCCCAGCGTGCCGAACGGCCGTGTTCCCCGGGGCCAGATCAGGCCGTACGGGGATTCCGACAGCGCGTAGCCGACCACGATCTTCAGCCCGAACCGCCGCTCTATCTCCAGCTGCCGTTCCCGTTCCGGTGCCGGGCCGGTGTAGCACAGCCGCAGCGGCGTGTCGGTGTCGTCCGGGCGCGGCGGCTGCCGCATCAGGATCTCCAGCATCGCCCCGATCGCGTTGAACTCGGTCGCCCCGTGCCGCCGGGCGGCGTCGAGGAACCCGCTGGCCGAGAACCGCGGGAGCAGCACCAGGCCCGCGCCGCAACCCAGCGAGCCCATCACCGAGTACGCGGGCGCGTTGATGTGGAACAGCGGGAGGGAGGTCATCAGCCGGTCCGCGGCGGTCAGTTCCATCCAGAACGGAAACCCCTCGCCGGCCATCGCATACGCCCGGTGGGTCTGCATGACCAGCTTGGACCGCCCGGTGGTGCCCGACGTCGGGA
>DASYXX010000755.1:0-9867 GCA_035934395.1 Streptosporangiaceae bacterium | reverse complement strand
CTCGCGGGCGGCATACACCGGTTAGCGCCTCACCGTGCTTCCCGTTGTCGCCGCGTCCGCTGCCGCCTGCTCGGGCCAGCCTTCGGCCGGCCCTCGCATCCGGCCTTCGGACGGCCCTCGCGGGCGGCATTCCCCGGGCTGACACCGCACCCGCCGTCCCGCCAGTGCGGCGAGATCCCTATACGCTTGGGGTGTGCTGCGCACCAGGGCATGGCGGTCATCATCGCTGCGCCTGCTGACTGATCGCGATCGGGACGAGGTCCTCGAAATCTGCGACCGCGATGCGGTCACGAACGTCTTCGTCAGCTCGAGGGTGCACGCGGCCGGGGTTGACCCGGGGCGCCTCGGCGCCCAGATGTGGGGATACCTGGAGTCCGGGCAGATGACCTCGCTGTGCTACTCGGGCGCCAACCTGGTGCCGGTGGCCGCGACGTCGGACGCCGTGGCGGCGTTCGCGGAGCGCGCCCGGCTGCAGGGCCGCCGCTGCTCGTCGATCGTCGGCCCCTCCGAGGCGGTGCAGGAGCTCTGGGGGCTGCTCGCGCCGTACTGGGGCCGTCCGCGGGAGATCAGGGCCGTGCAGCCGGTCATGGCCATCTCCACCGAGCCGCTGGTGCCGCCGGACCCGCAGGTGCGCCTGGTCCGGCCGGACGAGATCGACACGCTGCTGCCAGCGTCCGTGGCCATGTTCACCGAGGAGGTTGGCGTCTCTCCGGTCGGCCCGGACGGGGGAGCGGCGTACCGGGCGCGCGTGGGGGAGCTGATCCGGGCGCGGCGTTCCTACGCCAGGATCGAGAACGGCCAGGTGATCTTCAAGGCCGAGATCGGCGCGGTGACGCCCCTGGCCTGCCAGGTTCAGGGCGTCTGGGTGCCGCCGGAGCTGCGCGGGCGCGGCCACGCCGCGCGGGGCATGGCGGCGGTGGTCACCGCGGCCATCCGGTCGGCGGCGCCGGTGGTGTCGCTGTACGTGAACGACTTCAACGCCCCGGCACGGGCCGCGTACCGGCGGGTGGGATTCACCGAGGCCGGCACGTTCATGTCGGTGCTCTTCTGAGCGCCGGCATTCGTCGGGCCCGCCGCGGCGCGGCGGGCCCGCCCCCTATCACCGGCCAGGCACCTGCCCTCCGGGGCCTGCCCGTAAGGTAGCCCGTAGATGTCGCAGTAAGTTCGCACAATCGAGGACTTGAGAGTTCGTGAGCGAATCCCCGTCAGCCGCAGGCCGCCGCGCCGCCGCAAGCTACTTGCGCGAGCTGCTGCAGCGGCCGGGACCGTACCGGCGGCAGTGGGAGCAGCACGTGGTCAGGGCCCGGCCGGGGGAGATCACCCAGCTGGCGGTCGCGGAGGTGCTGGCCCGCTACCTGTGGAGCTATCCGCGCGTGCCCGGCGACGCCGACGTGCTGCCGCACCAGCTCAAGGACACCGTCTCCCGGGCGCTGTCCGGGCGGCTGCTCAGCCGCTCGGCGCTGGCGCTGTTCATCGAGGCCTTCGGGCTGTCCGATCAGGAGGCCAACCGGCTCTGGCGGCTGTGGGAGGGCTCGGGCACGATCAGCGTGCTGTCCGGTCCCCGGGCGATGGCGTCGCGGACCGAGCAGGAGCTGCACGCCGCCCTCGGCCCGCGCCGCCACCAGACGCTGTCCCTGCACGATCACGTCTACGTGGGAGCTGACGGCATGCCGGCCCGTACGCGCACCCTCCAGGTCGTCGAGGCCATCGCCGACGGCCTGGACCGCATCCCGTACCTGTACGACACCAAGGCCCTGACGCTCGAGGTCGGCCAGGGCTGCACGGAACTCCTCGGTGACCTCTACCAGGTCACCGAGGAGGTGTTCGCCACGCATATCGGCCTGGCCCGGGCGCTGGATATCGGCGAGACCACGACGCTGGAGTACTGGACGACGTACCAGTACCAGCCGGACCCGCTCGACCCGCGCGAACGGGAGTACCGGCGGGCCGTCATGGGGCGGCTGGAGAACTTCGACATGCGCGTCGAGTTCCATCCGGACAAACTGCCGTCCGGCATCTGGTGGGCGACCTGGGACGGGCTCGAGGGAGAGATCCTCGACCAGGAGCCGGTCGCCCTGGACAGCCAGCACTCGGTCCATCGCTACCTGAGGTTCATCGAGAAGACCGTCGTCGGCTTCCACTGGACCTGGTAACGCTCGCGGTTACGCTCGCGGGAGTGCCGTTCCGGCCGCAAGATCACGGGAAATAGAGATGACGTGGCGGGCCATGCTTTGCTAAGCTGCCTTCCTTTGCGTGCCCGGGCGACCGCCCGCCGCCATCCATCGCCTGCTCATTGCCGCGAGCCTCTCGCGCACCACGAAGCCCGACGACACCCGGCATCGCGCGCCTGACGCACGATGGCCTCGCCCCCGCGCCTGCCCCGGCGCCTTCCGCCAGCCCACTTCCAGCAGTTACGGAGGAGACCGGCCATGCCCTCGGCCACCTACCCGGACAGCAAGGCACAGTCAGCCGGATCGGCGCGCGGCCAGGAACCGGAGGCTGATCCCCGCGGGGATGATCCGGTTCTGGTGGCGGAGCGGGCTTACCTGCGCAGCTCGCGCGAGTTCCTGCGGCTCATGCGCGACGACGTGCTCTCGCTGCGCGCGCTGGCGGGCGACCGGGTCTCGCAGGAGTACCTGAAGGCCGACCTGTACCGCCGCGCCGAGGCGCTGATCGACCTGCCGGATACGCCGCTGTTCTTCGGCAGGCTGGACTACGCCGGATCTGCTGGCAGCGGGGACGATCCCGCCTCGCTCGCGGGCGAGCGGTTCCACATCGGCCGACGTCACGTGCACGACCCTGACGGCCGGCCCGTCGTGATCGACTGGCGGGCGCCGGTGTCCCGGCCGTTCTACCGGGCCAGTCCGGCCGAGCCGATGGGGCTGGCGCTCCGGCGCAGGTTCGGTTTCTCCGGCGGCGAGCTGACCGCGTATGAGGACGAGGATTTCGCCGCGCCGCGCGGGCCGGCTGCCACGGGCCCGGCCACCAGCCGAATCCTGATCGAGGAGATCGAGCGGCCTCGATCTGGCCCGATGCGTGACATCGTCGCGACGATCCAGCCGGACCAGGATGACATCGTGCGCGCCGACGCGGACCAGACGGTGTGCGTCCAGGGTGCTCCTGGCACCGGCAAGACGGCCGTCGGCCTGCACCGCGTCGCCTACCTGCTGTACGCGCACGCCGAGCGGATGCGCCGCGGCGGGGTCCTGGTCATCGGGCCGAACCGGGCCTTCCTCGCCTATATCCGCAATGTCCTCCCCGCGCTCGGCGAACTGGACGTCACCCAGCTGTCGGTGACCGACCTGCTGGCCAGCGTTCCGGTCCGGGCTGTGGATCCCGACCGCGCGGCGAGGATCAAGGGCGATGCCCGGATGGCCGAGGTGCTGCGGCGCGCCCTGTGGCAGCAGCTCGCCGAGCCCGCCGAGGCGATCATGCTGGTTCGTGGCTCCAGGCGCTGGCGGGTCCCGGTCCATGAGCTCGCCGCGCTCGTCGACGAGCTGCGGTCGCGCGGCGTGCGTTACGGAACCGGCCGGGAGATGCTCTCGCACCGCATCGCCCATGTGATCCTGACCAGGATGGAGGCGGCCGGCGAGACCTGCGACGACCGGACCCACGAGGCGGTGCGCCGGGCCCGGCCGGTGCGGGCCGCGGTGGACGCCATCTGGCCGAAGGCCGACCCGGTCCGGCTGGTATTCCGGCTGCTGTCCGACCCGGGCCTGCTGGCCAGCGCAGGCTCCGGCCTGCTGGAGCCGGACGAGCAGGCCGCGATCGGCTGGAGCGCCCAGCCCGGGAGCAGGCCGCCGCGCGGACCGGGCTCCGCGCGCTGGTCGGCGGCGGACGCGGTGCTCATCGACGAGGCGCGCGACCTGATCGAGCGGACGCCGAGCCTGGCCCACGTGGTCGTGGACGAGGCGCAGGACCTGTCGCCGATGCAGTGCCGCGCGATCGGGCGCCGCTGCGAGACCGGATCGGCCACCGTGCTCGGCGACATCGCGCAGGGCACCACGGCGTGGGCCACCGCCAGCTGGCCGCAGCTCCTGGCGCACCTTGGCAAGCAGGATGCGGGGCTGCGGGTCCTGGACACCGGCTACCGCGTGCCGCGCCAGATCCTGGACTTCGCCAGCAGGCTGCTCGGGCACATCGCCCCGGGCCTGACCCCGGCCAGCTCCGTCCGGCAGGACCCGGGGTCGCTCGTGATCACCGCCGCGACCGGCCGAACGCTGCCCGCTGCCCTGGTGGCGGCCTGCGCCGACGCGCGGGCCCGCCCGGGCTCGGCCGCGGTGATCGCCGCCGATGACCAGGTGCCCGGGCTGTCCGACATCCTCGGCCGGGCCGGCCTCGAGCACGCGGTGCTCGACGGCGACAGCGAGAGCCAGCCGCTCACGCTGGTGCCCGTCACGCTGGCCAAGGGGCTGGAATTCGACCAGGTCATCGTCATCGAGCCGGGCCGGATCGCGGCGGCCGAGTCACGCGGCCTGCACCGGCTCTACGTCGCGCTGACCCGGGCGGTATCCCGGCTGACCGTGCTGCACGCGGAGCCGCTCCCGGCGCCGCTGCGCTGAGCAGGGGCGTCCCCGCCTCGGCTACATCTCCTTCAGGACCGACGCGATCATCGCGGCGGAATCGTCAAACGACAGCGCCGTGGCCCGCAGGTGGTTGAAGAACACGTTATAGCGGTCGACCTCGGCGATGTCCTCTACGTACAGCGAGCTGGTCAGGTCCTCCAGGTAGACCACGTCGGTGTCGACCCGCTCGGGGAAGACCAGGATGATGAACGGCCGGCCCATGGCGGGATGCGCGCCGCCCGCGAAAGGAATCACCTGAATCGCGATGTTCGGCAGCGCTGCCTGGGCGAGCAGGTGCTCGAGCTGCAGCCGCATCAGGCCGGCGCCGCCCACCCGCCGCCGCAGCGCGGCCTCGTCCAGGACGGCCCAGATCTTCGGCGGATCGTCCCTGGTGGCCGCGGGCTGGCGGGCCATCCGCAGCCTGACCCTGCGCTCCACGTCCTCGCTGGGGCTGTTCATCATCCCGGCCCGGATGACGGCCCGGGCGTACTCCTCGGTCTGCAGCAACCCCGGGATCAGGCTGACCTCGTAGATCCGGATC
Organism: Streptosporangiaceae bacterium; assembly: GCA_035934395.1. Classification (GTDB taxonomy): domain Bacteria; phylum Actinomycetota; class Actinomycetes; order Streptosporangiales; family Streptosporangiaceae; genus JASHPR01. The sequence continues at coordinate 4,761 of DASYXX010000755.1, read as the reverse complement.
TCCGACGCCGCGCTCTCCAGGCCGACGTAGGTGGCCATCTGGGGCAGCATGGTGTCGCTGTAGGCGTGCCACCATCCCTTCTGGCGCGAGTCACGGGCCAGCTGGACCAGGTCTTCCCGCTGCTCGGCGGGCACGCGGTACAGCTCGAGCATGTCGCGGACATCCCGGGGCGAGACCGACACTCGCCCGGTCTCGACGCGACTGATCTTCGAGGCCGAGCATTCCAGGTGCTCCGCGACCTCCTCACACGTGAGCCCGGCGGCTTCGCGGAGCCTCCTGAGTTCGAGCGCGAGCCGACGCCGCCGGACCGTCGGGCTGTGCTCGCTAGCCATCTGTCACCTCCGCCCCAGGCGCGTGACGTGCTGGGGGTGCTTAAGTGTGGCCGCCCGAGCGGCGCGACGTCCAGTAAGTACGCGGGATCTGCGGTTAACGATCACAATAGGGCATGCGAATGTCGTTATGCATATTGCATCCAGCCGGCCTCAGGTGCATGCTTAGACAATGTCATTACTCTACGCTGTAATTCGGCTACTAGGGGTGACTTATATGATCACAGAAGCCCAGCAAGCTCGCGGGGCCGGCCACGCGGCGGGGTCCCTGGAAGCCCTCTCCTCCGGGCCAGCGCCGGTGCTGCACGCCTATCTGAGCCGGCTCAAAGGGCTCGCGGAGGTGCTCTCCCGGCACGGGCTTCGGGCCAGTCTCCTGGCGCCGCCCGGGCGCGCTCCCAGCCTGCACGTGGTGAACCCGGAGGCGTCCGTGCTGGCCGAGGATGTCTACATCGGGCGCGGGCAGGACGGCACCTGGTGGTTCTGGTGGTCATGGGCCGAGCGGATCGCGTCGGGGGAGGACCTCGACGGCGCTGCCGCCATGATCAAGCAGGTCCTCGCGGCGCGCGACTAGAGGGCTAGCTCTGCCGGCCGAGGGCCGGGTTCCGCTGCGGGACGGCGAGTGCCGCGGCGGTCAGCCCGGGGAAGGCGACCGTGCTCCCGCGCCAGAACGCCGCGCGCAGCGCGGACTGGCGGACCTGGAGCGCGCCGAGTTCCCGCAGCGCCGGGGTGCTCACCGCCACGAGGCCGAGGTAGGCCGTGGCGATCCGCTCCTCGAGGATGACCGCGAGCGACACGGCCTGGCCGGATGTCCGCACCGGGATCGGCAGCTGGTAGGCGATGGCGGCCGGTCCCGGCTGGGATCCGCGGGACCGCAGCATGGCCTCGAGCTCGTCCCTCGCGTTCTGGTGCGCCCCCCAGTCGGCCGCCGCCGCAGCCCGGCTGCCTCCGGTCAGGTAGGCACCGACCACCCCGTAACCGTAGACAGCGGCGTGCTCGGCCGCCAGCGCCGCCTGCAGGGCGCCGGTCGCGCCCGGCTCGCTCATGCTCCTGCCCGTCCCTGGACATCACGGAGCGCGTCGTCCAGCGCGGGGACATGCGTCGCCTCAGACGCCGAGATGCTGGCGAACAGCTGGGCCAGGGAGGCGGAGGCTCCCGGCAGCCGGCCCAGCATCGCGGTGGCCGCAGCCTGCTCGGCGGCGCGCAGGAAGGCGACCGCAGCGGCGGGAGCCGCAGGCACCACAGGCGTGCGTGTGGCCCGCGCAGCCGGCGACGGCGACGCGCTGCCGGCCGGCACGATCAGGCGGGACCGAAGCTCCGCCAGGTGTGCCTGGTGCTGGCCCAGCAGCGGCTCCAGGGCCGCCGTCAGGGCGGCCGACGCTCCCGCCCCGGAGCCCGTCAGGCCGCGCAGCACGGCGGCATACTGGGTGACCAGCAGCTGCTCGGCGGCGATCGCCGCCTGGAGCAGGCCGACGTCCGCGGCCTGGCGCGGGGGGCTGGCGAGCACGTCCACGCCGTTGCAGCCGGACACCGCGACCAGCGGCAGCGCAGCCGCGGCCGCGATCACCGCTCGGCGCGTCGGATCTGCCACTGTGTCTCCGGTCGCTTGTGCCTCCGGTCGCTTGCGGGAGCTCCAGCTCGCTGTGCCTCCGCGGGCTCCAGCATGTCATGGGCCCGATCGCCGAGCCCCGACCGACACCCGGCCGGTATGGCTACCGCCCAGGTACTGGCCGTCCCGGCTAGGCTAGAGCTGAGCGGACAACAGCACAGGTCGCGGGCGAGGAGGTCGTGATGCACGGTAACTCCCGTCACGGTTCGCCGCGGTCGGCGCCGCGGGGCGGGTCCGCCGACGCTGAGCGGTTCGTCAGCCTGCTCGAACCGACGGTTGCCGCCATGGGGATGGAGCTGGAGAACGTCCGGATCACCTCGGCCGGTCGGCGGCGGCTGCTGCGCGTCGTCGTTGACGCCGACGGGGGAGTGACCCTTGACGATATCGCGCTGGTCAGCAGGGAGCTGTCGGCCACGCTTGACCGCGCCGCCGCCATGGGCGAGTCGTCCTACACGCTGGAGGTATCCTCGCCGGGCGTCGACCGCCCGCTGACCGAGCCGAAGCACTGGCGGCGCGCCGTCGGCCGCCTGGTCACAGTCCCGCTCAGGCCTCATAACGCCCCGCTCGCCGCGGACTCGCCGGCCGTGACGGGACGGATCACCGGCACTGACGGCCACGGGGTGCTGCTCGACATTGCCGGGGAGAGCCGGCGATTCGCCTATTCCGAGCTCGGCCCCGGAAGGATCCAGGTCGAGTTCGCTCCGCTGGACGCCGACGAGGACGGGCTGGGCGAGGGCGGGCCGGGCGGGCTAAGGCGGGCTGGGCGGGCTGGGGCGGGCTGGGCGGGCGATGAACTGGACCTGGGCGCAGCTGAGGAGGGACCCGATGGATATTGATCTGAGCGCCCTGCGCGGCCTGGAAGCCGAGAAGGACATCTCGATGGACCTGGCCATCAAGGCCATCGAGGACGCGCTGCTTGTCGCCTATCACCGCACCGACGGGGCCGCGGCCACGGCGCGGGTCGAGATCAACAGGGGCAGCGGCCACGTCACCGTCTGGGCGTCGGAGACGGCCGAGGACGGCACGGTGACGCGGGAATACGACGACACGCCCGCCGGGTTCGGCCGGATCGCCGCGACCACGGCCCGCCAGGTCATCCTGCAGCGGCTGCGCGACGCCGAGGATGAGCTCACGTTCGGCGAGTACGCGGGCCGCGAGGGCGACATCGTCGCCGGCGTGATCCAGCAGGGCAAGGATCCGCGGGCCGTCCTGGTGGACCTCGGCAAGCTGGAGGCGATACTGCCGCCGACCGAGCAGGTGCCCGGCGAGCGCTATGTGCACGGGGAGCGGCTGAAGTGCTACGTGCTGCACGTCCGCAAGGGCTACCGCGGACCGTCGGTGACTCTGTCCCGCACGCATCCGAACCTGGTGAAGAAGCTCTTCGCGCTGGAGGTGCCCGAGATCGCTTCCGGGGCCGTGGAGATCGCGGCCATCGCCCGCGAGGCCGGCCACCGCAGCAAGATCGCGGTGGTCTCGCGGCAGCAGGGCGTGAACGCCAAGGGCGCCTGCATCGGCCCGATGGGCAGCCGGGTCCGCAACGTGATGACCGAGCTGCACGGGGAGAAGATCGACATCGTTGACTTCTCTCCGGACCCCGCCCAGTTCGTGGCCCACGCGCTGTCCCCGGCCAGGGTCTCCCGGGTCATCATCGTGGATGCCCAGGCCCGCGTCGCGCAGGTGATCGTGCCCGATTACCAGCTGTCGCTGGCGATCGGCAAGGAGGGGCAGAACGCGCGGCTCGCGGCGCGGCTGACCGGGTGGCGGATTGACATCCGGCCCGACACCCAGGGAGCCGACGCCCCGCCCGCCGGCGAGGCGCTCGCGAGCGCGGTGAAGGGGGCGGGGGAAGCCGGCAGCGCCCCGGGGCCGGCGGGCAGCATGCCCAGTGCCCCGGATGCGTAGGTAATTGTGCGGAGCCTGCTCCGCCGGGGCTGTATGTTCTGGGCTCGCCTCGGGACTCCACCCGCCTTCCCTGCCCCGTACACTGGGGCCGCCCTCCCTCGTCACTCGCGGGGCGCCCGGCCCCTCCGGCCCGCTTATGCGGGTTGAAGGGGGGTCGTCCCCCTAGGGCGAGCACTGTAAGCTTGGCGGAGATGGTCATGCGGTATCCGCAGCCGGCCCGGCGCGCGCCAGCGATCCGGACCTGCGTGGGATGCGGAGCCCGCGCGGCCAAGTCCGACTTGCTTCGCCTGGTGGCAGCCGGGAACGAGATCGTTCCCGATCCGCCGGCGCGAGGGCCTGGCCGGGGTGCGTACCTGCATCCCAGCCGGGGATGCTTCGAGGAAGCGCAGCGCCGGCGGGCATTCGCGCGGGCGCTGCGACTGCCGGGACCGGTTGGAACCGGCGGGCTTGCCGAGTATCTTGGCCAGTCGTGACAAGGCAGTGCGCTGCCGGGTCGCGACAGGATGAGGGCTGGCAGGTCGGGAGAGCAGAGCAGGGCCGGGGCAACCCGGGCCGGGGAGAGCAGGCTGAGATTGCGATGAGCGACCGATGAGCATGCGGCGATGAACAGCAGAGGCTGACGCCGGACGGAGCACGCGCTGCCCCGACCGGCTGAGTGGTCCGGCCTAGCCGGACCGAGTAGAGGGAGCGCAGTGGCGAAGGTCCGGGTATACGAGCTCGCGAAGGAGTTCGGGGTAGAGAGCAAGGCCGTGATGGCCAAGCTCCAGGAGATGGGCGAGTTCGTGCGGTCGGCGTCCTCCACGATCGAGGCGCCGGTCGTCCGCAGGCTCAAGGAAGCGTTCGCGACCCAGCAGCCCAGGCAGGCGCGGGCCGGGGCCCGCGCGGAAACGCGCGCCGGGCAGCCCGCCGCCGCAGCGCCAGGGG
>DASYXX010000750.1:0-3222 GCA_035934395.1 Streptosporangiaceae bacterium | reverse complement strand
TCCTCGATCAGCGCGCGGCGCGCGTCGGGCCCGGCGTTCAGCACCTCGTCGAGCTGGCCCTGGCCCACGATCACGTGCATCTCGCGGCCCAGGCCGGTGTCGGAGAGCAGTTCCTGGACGTCGAGCAGGCGGCAATGGTCGCCGTTGATCGCGTACTCGCTCTGGCCGGACCTGAATAGCAGCCGGCTGATCGTGACCTCGGCGTACTCGATCGGCAGCGCGCCGTCGCTGTTGTCGATCGTCAGCGTGACCTCGGCCCGGCCGAGCGGGGGCCGGGCCGAGGTGCCGGCGAAGACGACGTCCTCCATCTTGCCGCCGCGCAGCGGCTTGACCCCCTGCTCGCCCATGACCCAGGAGAACGCGTCGACCACGTTCGATTTCCCCGACCCGTTCGGGCCGACCACGCAGGTGATACCCCGCTCGAACCGCAGCGTGGTTGCGGAGGCGAACGACTTGAACCCGCGCAGGGTGAGCGATTTCAGGTACACCCGCAGGCTCTCCTCCTCTGGGGACCACGCCGCCCGTTCGCCGCACCGCCCATTCGCCGGGCCGCCCGCTGGCCACGATTCCCCGATGGCCGCGCGCCGCGGGCGACCGCGACGCTGCGGATGCGGCGTGCCTGTCCGGCGGCTCCGCTCGTCCGCACCTTATCGCGCGCCGGTGTCAGTCCCGTGTATTCGAGCCGCGGGCCGCTGGAACTTGCCTCCGTTATGTATAAGTCTGCGGCAAAACCGGCGCGAAGCCGCCCGATCCGGCCGACACCATCGCTGCCCGCCACCCAGCACGCCAAACACGCCAGGCCGCCCAGGCCACATCCGTTATATACGTTTAATCCAGTCTAGCTGCAGGGCCGGCTCCTCGCCCGGCCCGTTTTGCCCGTTAAGACCGGTATTTGCGGGCCTGCGAGCCCAGGCCATGTGTGGTCGATGGGCCACCGACCACCCTCTCTATGGGGGTCGGTGGCCCATAGACCACACGGGCAGGCCGCACGGGAGACGGCGAAAGGCGCATAACGGGCGGGCGCCGGGCCGGTGGCGGGCGACGCGCCACGGCGTGCGGCCCCCGCCAGGGGTGGGGGTATGTCATGATCTGCGGGTATGCGGAGGGTTTCGCGGCGGGCCGTGCTCGCGGCCGGGATCGGCGTGGCGGCCGCGGCCGCGGGCAGCTACGGGCTGGTCGAGACGGGGATCCTGCCGGGCAAGTACCAGCTGGCTCAGGCGCTCGGCGCGTGCGGGGCGGTGCCCCCGCCACCTCCCGGCCCGCTGCCGGCCCGGGAGGACGCGGTGTTCTGGTCGGCCTACCGGAACCGGCTGGTCCGCATGGTGACGCTCATCCCGGCGGCCGCAAAGGCGGCTCGCGCTCTGGGCGTGGTGATCGCGCTGCACGGCCTGGGTAGCGACGCGCTGGGCGCGGCGGGCCTGTACGCGCCGGCGATGACCGCGGCGGGGGTCACCGGGTTCGCGGTGATCGCCGTGGACGGCGGCGGCACGTACTGGCACCGGCGCGCGGACGGCGATGACCCGCTGGGCATGATCAGTCACGAGGTCCTGCCCCGCGCGGCCGGACGCGGGCTCGCCGTCGCGCGGATCGGGATCATCGGCTACTCGATGGGCGGCTATGGCGCGCTGCTGCTCGCGGAGCGGCTCGGCGCCGGATCCGGGGGGCACGGCGCGGGGCCGGACGCGGGCGCCGCGGCGGTCGCCGCGGCCTCGCCAGCGATCTTCGCCAGCTATCAGGACGCGCGGGCGGCTGATCCGGGTGGCTTCGACGATCCCGCCGACTTCGCGCGCAACGACGTGCTGGCCGGGCTGCCGGCGTTGCGCGGCGTTCCGGCCTGGGTGGCGTGCGGCGGCACCGACCCGTTCGAGCCCGTGACCCAGCTGCTGCGCAGCCGCCTGGGCGAGCTGGCCGGGAGCCCGCCGGCCGGCGGCATCGAGGCGGGCTGCCATGACGAGGCGTTCTGGGCTAGGAGCGCCCCGGCCGGGCTCCGGTTCCTCGCCCGGCACGTGGGCGGCCCGCAGAGCGGCGGCGCCGGCCTCACCGCGGCGCCGGGAGGGCAGGCAAAGAGGGACGCCTGAGTTTCAGACGTCCCTCCGTCCGTCCGTTCCGGCCAGCCGGCGCTCGTCAGGTGAGCGCAGGCTCGCGAACCGGGATCAGCAGGTCCTGCCCCACCTCCGCGGCGAGCACGTCGTTCTCTTCGTGCAGCCTGGCAAGCTCGGCTTCGAGATCGCGTACTCGCTGTTGCAGGCGGCGCATCTCTGAGACCATGCGGGGATCCGGCCCGCCGACGTGGCCATATAGAGCCTTCGCCATTTTGTGAGGTCCTCCACACTGAGTGACCAGAGTGGGCGCGCATGCGTAGACGCGAAAGAAGCGGAGCGCAGCCTTGCGCGCGGGTAACTCACCCATGGTCCCACCGCGACGGGTATCCGGTCAAGTTGACGATTGCCCAGGTCACACGCGCGGCCCGGCGTGGCGTCAGCGCTCGGTGAAGCCGGTGAGGTCGCCGCGCGGCTCATCCCACCGGTATGTCACCCGGACCACCCGTCCGGGCGTTTCCGCGCTTTCCAGGAGGGCGAGCAACTCGCAGCAGCTGGCCTTCTCGCCTTCAGCGATCACCCGCACCCGGCCGTCCTCGAGGTTCTCCGCCCAGCCATTCAGGCCGAGTTCCAGCGCCCGTACCCGGGCCCACCAGCGGAAGCCGACACCTTGAACCCTGCCCTCCACCCACGCGGTGAGCCGGGCCTGCCCATCCGCGGTCACGGCCGCGACCGTGCCGACCCGGGGGGGCGACCCCCCAGGACCCCCCCGCCTGCCGACCCGGGCGGGCGACCCCCCGGGGCCCCCGCGCGTGGGCGCGGCTGACACCTCGGGCAGCTGAACGCGGACCTGTTCATGAACGGGTCCCGGCGCACCGGGGTCCCGCACCGGGGGCACGGCTGCCCGGCCCGCCCGTACACGGCCAGCGACCGCTCGAAGTAGCCACTCTGCCCGTTGACGTTCACGTACAGGCTGTCGAACGTGGTGCCGCCAGCGCTGAGCGACTCGGCGAACACCTCCTGCACCGACGCGAACAGCCGGGCGATCGCGACGGGCCTCAGCAGCGCAGACTCGCGCGCCCAGTGCAGCCTGGCCCGCCAGAGGGCCTCGTCGGCGTAGATGTTGCCGATGCCGCTGACCAGCGACTGGTCGAGTAGGGCGCGCTTGATGCCGGTGCGGCGG
>DASYXX010000733.1:0-6280 GCA_035934395.1 Streptosporangiaceae bacterium | reverse complement strand
GCGGGCCGCCGAGGAGGCGGGCGTCCCGGTGACCCGGATCGCCGAGGGCGGGCTGGGCGAGCTGCTGTCGATCTTCCCGCTGACTGTGGCCGTGCAGCGGATCGCGCTGGAGGCGGGGGGGACGCTCGGCGTCAACCCCGACAGCTTCGGGCTGGACTTGCCGGGCCACGGGGGCTGGGATCGCCTCGAGCTATGACCGTGCGCGATACACGTAAGGTACACGCTAGGTGTAGAGTACGTGTATGAGCAAGGTGCGCACGAACATCGAGATCGAAGACGCCTATCTCCAGGTGGTCATGGACCGCTACGGCCTGCGGACCAAAACCGAGGCCGTGGACCTTGCCCTGCGGTATCTGGCGGGACAGCCGATGACTCGTGACGAAGCCCTGGCTATGCGAGGCGCGCACGCTATAGACGAGCCACCTGGCGATACGCGTCCTCATGAAGCCGCGTGATCCTCGCCGACACGTCGGCCTGGGCCGAATACGACCGGGCCACCGGGAGCGCCGCCGATCTTCGCCTGTCCGAGCTGATCGCGGCCGAAGGCCCGGTCGCCGTCACCGAGCCGGTCATCATGGAGGTCCTGGCCGGCGCGCGCAGCGACGCCAGGGAGATTGATCTTCGCCGTCTCCTGCTCCGGTTCCATCTGTACCATTTTGACGCGGCCGCCGACTTCGACGCCGCAGCGCGTATCTACCGCCGCTGCAGGCAGGCGGGAATCACGCCCCGGGGGCTCATCGACTGCATGATCGCCGCCGTCGCCTGGCGCGAGCAGGCGGCCCTGCTGGCCTGCGACGCTGATCTTCTTCGCGTTGCGCGGGTGGTCGGCATCGAGCTCGACGAGCCGCCAGATCACCGGTAGCGGCGCGGGCTAGGGCTGCTCGTCCTCCCAGTGATGGCCGGCGGCCAGCTCGCGCAAGTCGTCGGACGAGAGGTCGGCGGCCAGGTAGGAGACCACGCGGCAGTCCGTCACGGCACGGATCGTCGCGGTGCGGCGGCCCTGTTCTAGCGCCACCACTGGCTCCGGCCTCAGTTCCGGATAGGTGACGGCCTCGATCTGGACCCGCATGCCCCGGAGCCGGAACAGGGTATTGGAGACCCGCCCGCCGCCGTCCTGCCCGTACCCGGCGATCCTCCCGTCCTCGACCTCGACCCAGGCCCGCAGGTCGTTGGCAAACCGGGCGCCCTCGGGGCCGAGCACGGAATCCAGGAGATACTGGTGAGCGACGATTCAATTCGCATTAACGCCCGCCCTTTCCGCTGGTCCTCGACCCCTCAGCTGGCCGCCCGCTCCAGAAAGTCTGCCGGTCAGGTGTGCTCCACGGCGAACAGCTGCCACTCGTCGGGAATGCCCTTCAGCGTGTGCCGGCCGCGATCGGCGAAGCCGATCCCAGAGCCGAGCACCAGCATCTGCACGGTGTTGGTGACCAGTACCTCGCTGGCCTGGGCGAGGGCCGCCACGCGCGCGCCGACGTGGACGGCCAGGCCGGTCACCGCCCGCCCGTCCGGCTCCCGGGCGGGGGGAGCCGGACGGGCGGGCGGTGTTTGCCCTATCCGGGCAGGTGCGCCTCGAACGGCTGCGGTTCCCCGATCCGGCCGTCGCTCCAGGCGATGTAGAGCGTGCTGCCGACGTACGGCGGGCTGCCGGTCACCGCCAGGCTGTCGTCGGTGTAGTCGCCGAAGTTCGGGTTGATGTCCGAGACGGCGTTATCCCAGTTCGACGCCACGCTGGTGATCAGGGTGTTCGACGCGGGCGCGGTGAGCGTCCGCGGGTCGACCCCGATGGCCGCGAGGACGTTGGTGTCCGACGTGGCCACCGAGTCCCGTGAGTACCAGGCCACGTCCAGCTTCCCGCCCGCGTCCGCGCCGCGCAGCGCGGGCAGGAAGTTCAGCGCGCCTGCGACCGGCTGGTCGAGCACCACGGGCGTCACCTGCACGCGCACGAGCGAGCCGAGGTTGAAGCTCTGCAGCAGGATGTCGCCCTCCGGGTGATCCCTGCTGTCGTTCCAGACCATGCTCACCGTCCCGGCTGGGTCGCTCACCGCCAGCCGCGGGAAGTCGTTCCCGGGGAAGCGGCTGTAGCCCGGGATGATCGCGGACTCGAGCGACACGATGGGCACGCCCTGGCGGGCCGAGGCGCCGCACGTGGCGTGGCTGGCCAGCGGCAGGCACTTCACCGGCACCATCTCCAGCGCGTCGGAAACGGGAGTGCTGAGGCAGTGCGCCGTCGTGAAGGGGATGCTCGTTCCCCAGTTCGACTCGTAGCCGATGTAGACGTTCCCGGTGACCGGATCGACCGCCGGGTACGCGCCCTCGTTCTCGCATCCCGTGGCGTCCGCCGGGACCACGATCAGGTATCCGTGCTTCCCGGCCTTGTTGTTCTCGCACACCGGCGCGGCTGGCGTGCCGCCGGCCGGCCCGGCGCCGCCCGCGGCGCTGCCGAGATCGCAGACCCCGAGCTCGATCCTGCTGCCCTGGCCGGCCACGTTGTTCGGGAACTCGGTGAACGTCGCGTACAGCCGGTGGCGCGCCGGGTCGATCGTGATGAAGTCCTTGTCGAGGAAGTTGCAGAACATCGCGAACTGGCCGGGTGCTATCTGCTGCCTCATGCAGAAGGTGCTGCTGGCGACGAGAACCGGCTGCCCGCACGACAGCGTGGCCCTCGAGCCTGCGCCCCTGACCTTGCAGGCGGTCAGCGCGATCGCAGAATTGCCCGTTCCGTTGGGCGAGTCGAACATGCTGGAGATGTAGAAGTAGGTGCTCCCGCCGGCCCGGTACGCCGCGACGCTCGGGTCGCTGACGTAGAGGTCGGTCGTGCAGTGCGCGTTCGGCAGGCCGCCGAGGTCGGTGAACGACCGGCCGCCGTCGGCCGAGAACGCAAACCCGGTGGACTCCTCCTTGTTCGCCGGCGAGGGGCAGGCGGAGAAGAACGTGGTGGAGTCGTTCCAGGCTTCCACCACGTACGGGCCGGACGCCGCGATCGAGGTCTCGGACTGGCCGTAACCCCGCACCCCGGTGGGGCTGACGTCCTCGCCGAGGCTGGCCGCGTTCACGTTCGCCGGCGTCTGCCGCCCCGCCCGCGGGCCTGCCGCCGGCCTCTGGCTCGCCGGACCGGTGCGCTGCAGCCCGAAGCAGAACACCTGCGCCCCGGCCGAGGCTTGCAGGCTCTTGCCCAGCTTCTTGCAGAACGGGTTGCCCGCGGCCAGCCCGGTCCTCCTGCTCGCCTGCCCGGAGGTCATCGTGGTGGCTGGTGCGCCGGCCTTCGTCCCGGCGCCGGTGGCGGGCCCGGCGACGGCCAGGCTCCCGGCTACTAATGCGGCGGCGAGCGGTGCCGTCACGAGCAGGTAAGCACGCAATCTTCCTCGCACTGCGTTCCCTTCCCGAACCTCGCGGCCCCGCAGCCACGCCCCGAGACCGCAGCCGACCCCCTTGGTACCTAGAAAGACTCACCCCACCGCGGGCGGCGTTGCTCCGGAAGTCAGGAAATCTTGAAGTAAGCGTGGATCTGCCCATAACCAACGCAAGGATCCGTAACGATCCCGGGCCGGGTCCCGGTGCCGGGATGGCTCCCTCTCGACCGGCTGGCGCGAGCGTGGTTCGATGTGGGGCTAATGGGCTCAGATGACGAAACCCCTGCTGCCGCGCGGCGTGGGCGGCCGCGCAGCGAGAAGGCCCGGCTGGCGATCCTCGACGCGGCCGCGGAGCTGCTGCTGGCGCGGGGCCTCTCCGGGGTCAGCATGGACGCGGTCGCCGAAAAGGCCGGTGTCAGCAAGGCCACGATCTACCGCTGGTGGCACACCAAGGAGGCCCTCGCGCTCGACGCGCTCTACAACGAGTGGGCGGCCGCCCGACCGGCCGCCCGGGACACCGGCTCGCTGCGCGGCGACCTGCTGTCGCTGCTGCGGCCGTGGGTCCGGCTGGCGGTCAGCCGGCCGTACGGGCGCGTGATCGCCGCGCTCGTCACCGAGGCGCAGACCGATCCGGCGTTCGCCGCCGAGTACCTGGCCCGCTTCGTCGAGCCGCGCCGCGCCCAGGCCGCCGCGGTGTTCCGCCGCGCGATCGAGCGCGGCGAGATCCCCGCCGACACCAAGATCGAGGTCGCGCTCGACCTCATCTACGGCCCGATCTATCACCGGCTGCTGCACGGCCACGCCCCGCTGAACGACCGTTTCGTCCGGGACGTCGTTGACGCCGTCCTCGGCGGGATCATGCCCGGCGCCGCACCCGCCGGCGATGACCGCGAGGGGCCGGGCCCCGGGCCCGAGCCAGCCGTCCGCGCCCGCCCGTCCCCGGCCGACTGACGTACGTAGCATGCCCTCGTCCCGTCCGTCGCCGAGACCTTCGAGATCAAGGCCTACTCGGCGTCGCCGCCCGCCTCGCTGTTCGAGCCGCCCCCAGGCGCCAGCATCACCAGGTAGCCACCGCCAGCCGCGTCCCCGCTCGACGGGCCGGCCAGGTGGCGCAGGTCCGGCCTACGGCCGATAATCTGCGGGATGGGCCTGGAGCGTGGCGCGGCGCCGAGACTGCTGGCCGTCAGTGACCTGCACGTGGGGTTCCCGCAGAACCGGGAGATCGTGGCGGAGCTGCGGCCGCGGTCACCGGCGGACTGGCTCCTGGTGGCCGGCGACGTCGGCGAGTTCGCCGCGGACATCGAGTGGGCGCTGAGCACGCTGAGCGGGCGATTCGCCACGGTCGTGTGGGTGCCGGGCAACCACGAGCTGTGGACACACCGGCGGGACCCGGTGCAGCTGCGCGGTGAGGCGCGCTACCAGCACCTGGTGCGGCTGTGCCGGGGCCTGGGCGTGCTCACCCCGGAAGACCCGTACTCGGTGTGGGACGGCCCGGGCGGGCCGGTCACGATCGCGCCGTTGTTCGTGCTCTACGACTACACGTTCCTGCCCGCCGGCGCGGCGACCAAGGCCGAGGCGCTCGCGATGGCGTACGGCAGCGGCGTGGTGTGCTCCGACGAGCGGATGCTGCACCCCGACCCGCATCCCAGCCGTGAGGCGTGGTGCCGGGCCAGGCTCGAGATAACCGAGCGCCGGCTCGCGGAGCGCAACCCCGACCTCCCGGCGATCCTCGTGAACCATTTCCCGCTCGTCCAGGAACCCACCCGCGTCCTGCGGTACCCGGCGTTCGCTCAGTGGTGCGGGACCACGGCGACGGCCGACTGGCACAACCGGTACAACGCCGCGGCGGTCGTCTACGGGCACCTGCACATCCCCCGGACGACCTGGCACGACGGCGTGCGATTCGAGGAAGTCTCGTACGGTTACCCGCGGGAGTGGCAGCTGCGGGGCAGGCGGCCAGGGCCGCCGCGGGCGATCCTGGGCGGCTGACGTGCTGGCGGAGATAGTGCCCCCGAGGGTAGAGGCCGACGAGGCGTTCGGGGACGTGCCCGGTGAGGTGCTGTTCCCCGAGGAGGAGGCCGTCGTGGCGCGGGCGGTGGACAAGCGGCGCCGCGAGTTCACCGCGGCCCGCGCGTGCGCCCGGGCCGGGCTGGCCAGGCTCGGCGTGCCGCCGGCGCCGATCCTGCCCGGCGTGCGCGGCGCGCCGCAGTGGCCGGCCGGCATCGTGGGCAGCATGACCCATTGCGCCGGCTACCGCGGCTCCGCCGTCGCGCGGGCCGAGGACATGCTCACGGTGGGGGTGGACGCGGAGCCCGACGACCGGCTGCCCGCCGGCGTGCTCGACGCCGTCGCCGCCGCCGACGAGCGCGCGGGCCTGGATGCGCTGGCGTGCGCGGCGCAGGGGCCGAGCTGGGACCGGCTGCTGTTCTGCGCCAAGGAGGCGGTCTACAAGGCGTGGTTCCCGCTGACCCAGCGCTGGCTGGGCTTCAAGGAGGCAGTGGTCACGATCAGCCCGGCCGACCGCACATTCACCGCCCGGCTGCTGGTCGAGGGTCCCGTGCTGGACGGGCGCCCGCTGACCGGCTTCACCGGGCGGTGGCTGGCGCGCGACGGCCTCATCCTGACGGCGATCGCCGTGCCGCGCCGTTCCTGATCACCGGGGATCGGGCTGCCTGGGGCCCGGGTGACTTTCCCGGCTACGGACCGCCGCTGGGCGGCCCAGGAAGGCGGCGAGCCGGTCGCTGGGTCCGGCCATCGGCGCGACGGCGACCGGGGCGGCAAACAGCGGGTGCCGGCCGAGGGCGGGGACCAGCAGCGGGGCCACCTCGAGCAGATCGGCGGCCAGGAGCGCGGGGATCGGCCGGCGGTGCCCGCAGGCCTGGGACATGTCCCAACCGTGGACGGCGATCTCGAGTGCGCCGGCGGCGGCC
>DASYXX010000711.1:0-2900 GCA_035934395.1 Streptosporangiaceae bacterium | reverse complement strand
GGTCGACGAGCGGCTGCGCTCGTCCGACCCCGACATCTACGCGGCCGGGGACGTCGCCTGCGCCTTCCATCCGCTGCTCGGGAGGCACATCCGGGTCGAGCACTGGGCCAACGCCCTGAACCAGCCGCTGATCGCGGCCCGCGCGATGCTGGGCCAGGACGTCGCCTACGACCGCGTGCCCTACTTCTACACCGACCAGTTCGACCTGGGCATGGAGTACTCCGGCCACGTCGACCCCGGCGGCTACGACCGGATGGTCTTCCGCGGCGACGTGCCGGGGCGCGAGTTCCTGGCGTTCTGGGTCGGGGGCGGGCGCGTGCTGGCCGGCATGAACGTCAACATCTGGGACGTCAACGACAAGATCGCGGCCCTGGTGCGGGCCGGACTGCCCGTCGATCCGGCGCGCCTCGCCGACCCGGACGTGCCCCTGGAGGCGCTCGCTGAATAAGCCGGGGGACGATCCCGGACCCCCGCGCCCCCACCCGCCCGGGCCGCGTGCGATCAGCCCGGCTTGCGGTGGCGGTAGAACTCCAGCGGCTCGGGCGGCAGCGGGGTGTTGCCGAGGATCAGGTCGGCGGCCTTCTCGGCCAGCATCATCACGGGCGCGTAGATGTTGCCGTTGGTCACGTACGGCATCGCCGACGCGTCCACGACGCGCAGGCCCTCGAGCCCGTGCACCTTCATGCTGGCCGGGTCGACCACCGACATCTCGCCGGTGCCCATCCTGGCCGTGCACGAGGGGTGCAGCGCGGTCTCCGCGTCGGTGCCCACCCAGTCCAGGATCTGCTCGTCGGTCTGCACGTCGGTTCCGGGCGACAGCTCCCCGTCGTTGTAGGGGCCGAAGGCCGCCTGGTTCAGGATGTTCCTGGCCACGCGGATCGCCTCCGGCCATTCCCGGCGGTCCTGCGCGGTGGACAGGTAGTTGAACCGCAGCTCCGGGTGGACTCGCGGGTCGGCCGACCTGATCTTCACCGAGCCCCGCGCGTCGGAGTACATCGGGCCGATGTGGACCTGGTAGCCGTGTCCTCCGGCCGGGACAGAACCGTCGTAACGGATCGCGATCGGCAGGAAGTGGAACATCAGGTTCGGGTAGTCCACGTCCTCGTTGCTCCGGGCGAAGCCGCCGCCCTCGAAGTGGTTGGTCGCTCCCGGGCCGCGGCGGAACAGCAGCCAGTTGGCCCCGATCCACGGGCGGTTCTGCCACTTCAGCGCGGGCTGCACCGAGACCGGGAGCTTGCACCCGTACTGGACGTACACCTCGAGGTGGTCCTGCAGGTTCTCGCCGACGCCGGGCAGGTCCGCGGTGACGGCGATCCCGAGCCGGCCAAGCTCGCCGGCGTTGCCGACGCCGGAGAGCTGCAGCAGCTGCGGCGTGTTGATCGCGCCGCCGCACAAGATCACGTCCCGGGCGGACGCGGTCCGGGTCTGCCCCGGGCCGCGCCGGTACTCGACGCCGACCGCGCGCTTGTCCTCGAAGAGGATCCTGGTGACGAGCGCCCAGCACTCGACCTGCAGGTTCGGCCGCCCCATGACCGGGTGCAGGTACGCGCGCGCGGCGCTCAGCCGCCGGCCGCGGTGCACGTTGCGGTCGAACGGGGCGAAGCCCTCCTGCCGGTAGCCGTTGACGTCGTCGGTCAGCTGGTACCCGGCCTGCTGCACCGCCTCGAAGAATGCCGTGAACAGCGGGCTGCTGGCCGGGCCGCGCTCCAGCACGAGCGGCCCCTCGTGCCCGCGCCACTGCCCGCCCCCGGCCAGGCAGGTCTCCATCTTCTTGAAATACGGCAGGCAGTGCGCGAAGTCCCAGGTCTCCATGCCCGGGTCGGCCGCCCAGCGCTCGTAGTCCAGCGGGTTACCGCGCTGGAAGATCATCCCGTTGATGCTGCTCGAGCCGCCGAGCACCTTCCCCCGCGCGTGGTAGATCTTCCGCCCGTGCATGAACGGCTCGGGCTCCGACTCGTACTTCCAGTCGTAGAACCGGTTCCCGATGGGGTAGGTCAGGGCCGCGGGCATCTGGATGAACATGTCCCACTTGTAGTCCCGGCGCCCGGCCTCGAGAACCAGCACCCGGTTGTCGGGGTCGGCGCTGAGCCGGTTCGCGAGCGCGCTGCCGGCCGAGCCGCCGCCGACGATGACGAAGTCGTACTCCTCCATGGGGGACTCCCTTCTGCTAGCCCCAGCGGACGCCCAGCGACAGCTCGCTGGCCAGCCCGGACTCCACGGACGCGATGGACCGGAACGCCAACGGCGGGTAGGAGCGCGCGAGCGGGTTCAGCGTGGTCGGGTCGATGAAGTCGTCCGGCGCCTCGCCCCGCCGTGACCTCAGTATGAACAGAACGTTCGCTGTCGTGAAGGCGCCAGCCGCTCAGCCGACGTCGAGGCCCGCGCACTGCGCGCTGAGCGTGACCGCCACGTCGAAGTACGCGGCGTAGTCGGTGACCGTGTTGTGCAGGTGGCCGAACAGCTCGAAGCTGATCGTGCCGATGAGCGAGATCCAGAGCAGCAGCGACCGCTCGATCAGGTCCTCGAACGGCGGCGGCGGCGCGGCGTAGCTCGCCAGCACCTGGGGCGCGATGAGGCGGGGGCCCGGCAGGACGCTCGCCGGGGGGTGCAGCTCCCCGGCCGCCATGGCGTCGTAGAGGATGCCCGCGAGCACCCCGGTGATCCGCATCGCCGGCCCGACCGTGTCGGCGGGCGCCCGGTACCCCGACACCGGCGACCCGTATACGAGCGCGAACTCGTGCGGGTGCGCCAGCGCCCAGGCCCGCACCGCGCGGCACGCCGCGAGCCACCGGGCGCCACAGCCCGCCCCGGCCCGCCGGGCCGCGGCGTCCCCATCCTCGGCGGCCGCGCCCAGCTGGTTGAACGCGTCGATGATCAGCGCGGTCAGCAGTTCGTCCCGG
>DASYXX010000701.1:0-4057 GCA_035934395.1 Streptosporangiaceae bacterium | reverse complement strand
CCACCACACTGCCGACGCTCCCCAACCCCAACCCGAACCCGTCGCCGCAGTCCAGCGTGTCGCCGACCCCCACCCCGAGCACGTCGGGGACGACCGGAGGTCCGTTGGTCGGCACGAACGCGGTCGGCGCGGTGCTGCTGCCAGCCGCGGAGGACCCCACGACGACGTCGGTCCGCCGCCCCGGCGGCGGCTAGCGGCCGTCTCCGGCTCCGAGGCTGCCCGTCTCGCCGCCGACCCCCGTCATGGGGCCGCTGGCTAATGATCTTTAATGGCAGGGTTACCAGGGTGCGGGCCTGCCCCGTGCCGGGCTGGCAGCAGCTGGTTCGCTGCCCGGCGGACGCGGCCGCGCTGTCCCCCGGGGGATTGTCGTCGATGGCCCATCGACCACACGGCCAGCCCGCGCGAAAACCGCGAAAGGCGTATAACGGGCGGCCGTCGGCTGACCGGTGGCGAGCGGGCCCGGCACGTGTGTCACTTTGGCCTCGTCTGGCCCGCCAGCAGCACGAGGCTAGGCACGAGCCGCCCGTCCGGCGGCGGCTGACCCCGACGGACAGGGTTCTGTCTCCCCGGAAACCGACGGAGGTAGCTCCAACCATTACAGATCGCTAGCCGGACAGCTGGCCGCGCAGCCAGCGGATGTCGCTGGCCGGGTCGGGCGTCTCGCAGACGACCGGGGCGCCGGCGGCGCGGACAACGTCGACGATCAGCCCGGGGTCGATCGTTCCGGACTCCAGCTCGGCGTGCCGGTCCCGGCCCGAGCCGAACTCATCCCGCGAGTTGTTGCAGTGCACGAGGTCGATCCGGCCGGTGATCGCCTTGAGCCGGTCCACGGCCGTCTCCAGCTTCTCGCCCGCCGAGTACGCGTGACAGGTGTCCAGGCAGAACCCGACCTCGCCGCCGCCCTCGGCGGCGCTGGCGACGACCTCCCAGAGCCGGGCGATCTGGTCGAAGCTGCGCGCCATCGCGCCGTCTCCGCCCGCGGTGTTCTCGATCAGCATGGGCAGCGGCCGCTCGATCCGCTCCACGGCCTTGCGCCAGCTGTCGTAGCCCTCCTCCGGATCTACCCCGGCCGTTACATGGCCCCCGTGCACGATCAGGCCCTTGGCGCCGACCGCCGCGGCCGCGGTCAGCTGCTGCTCGAGCAGCTTGCGGCTGGGAATCCTGATCCGGTTGTTGGGCGACGCGACGTTGATCACGTAGGGGGCGTGCACGTAGCCGTCCACGCCCGCGGCCGCGAACGCCGCGCGGACCTCCGACGGCTCGCCGGGGAAAGTGGGAGCCTTCCAGCCCTGCGGGTCGCCGAGGAAGAACTGGACGACCTCGGCGTCGGCGGCCTGCGCCGCGGCCAGCGGGTCGCCCTCGTGAAGGTGGATTCCGATGCGGACCATGCCCCGAGCCTAACGGCCCCCGCCGTCAGGCCGTGGTGGCCCCGGGGACGGCCCCCTTAGAACCCGCCGTGCGCGATGCTGAGGCCCATCCCGACGAACGCGGCGACGATGCCGGTCATGATGAGGACCCGCTGCTCCCTGGTGTTCGAGACCATCTGCGAGTAGAGGCCGACGAGGAACGCAACGATGCCGAGCACCGTGCCGACCGCGTGGGCGCGCACGATGAACCCGATCGCAAACGCCACGATTCCGGCCACGAAACTGAACGCGGTGAGGGCGTTCTCCACCGGATGCCGCTGGCCGTCGCTGTTCAGCGTGAGGCGAGCACGAGACTGCGTCCGGATGGCCTCGGGCATGGCACTGACCCCCTGACCGCGATCTGGCGGGCGCGTCGTCCTCTGACCTTGTTCCCGCACCGGGCGAGCCGGAATCGCCCTGCCCGGCGCGACCAGCCTAGCGGCCGGGGTCAGCTCGCACCGCGGGCGTTATGGATTCATGACTGTGCATAGCCAGCGGAGATGAATGGCAGACAGAACTGTCGTTGCCTGCTGGTAAGCTGGCCCGGCCGCGCAGGACCCGCCGAAGCCCTAGCCAGGACAGCGGCGGCGCGTGGCTCCTCCTGTCACGGAGAGACCGTGACCGCGTCAGTCCAGAGGAGGCGAGTTAAGCGCATGCGCCACTACGAGATGATGATCATACTCGATCCCTCGCTTGAGGAACGCACCGTCCAGCCGTCGCTCGAGCAGTTCCTGAACGTCGTCACGACGGGGGGCGGCACCGTGGACAAGGTGGACGTATGGGGCCGGCGGCGGCTCGCGTACGAGATCGACAAGAAGTCCGAGGGTATTTACACCGTCATCGACCTGACGGCGGAGCCGGACACGGTCAAGGAGCTCGACCGCCAGCTCAACCTCAACGAGGCGGTCCTGCGAACGAAGATCATGCGACCAGACCAGAGATGACCGCAGGCCCGGCGGCGAGCCTGACCTGACAGCACCGAGTGACGGGGAGGACCCCGATGGCAGGAGACACCCAGATCACGATCGTCGGCAACCTTGTCGATGATCCCAACCTGCGTTACACGCCGACCGGTCAGGCGGTCGCCAACTTCCGCGTCGCCTCCACCCCGCGGTTCCTCGACCGGCAGACCAACGAGTGGAAGGACGGCGACTCGCTGTTCCTCACCTGCAACGTATGGCGTCAGGCGGCCGAGAACGTCGCCGAGTCGCTGCAGCGCGGGATGCGGGTCATCGTGTCCGGCCGGCTGCGGCAGCGGTCCTACGAGACCAAGGAAGGCGAGAAGCGCACGGTCTTCGAGATCGAGGTGGACGAGGTCGGCCCGTCGCTGCGCAACGCCTCCGCCAAGGTGACCAAGTCCAGCCGGTCCACCGGCGGCAGCGGCTTCGGCGGCCCGTCCGGAGGCGGCGGCCAGTCCGGGGGCGGCGGCCAGTCCGGGTATGGTGGAGGTGGCGGACGCCCCGCGGCCGACGACCCGTGGGCATCCGACGCCGGCGGCGACGGGTTCTCGGACGAGCCTCCGTTCTGACCCGCTGACGAGTCGCCCGCCGCATCACTATCCAGACACCACACGCTTTATCCGACCATCCCCGCCGCAGGCGGGGCTCTGCCAAGGAGCACCACGATGGCCAAACCGCCAGTTCGCAAACCGAAGAAGAAGGTCTGCCTGTTCTGCCAGGAGAAGATCGTCCGCGTGGACTACAAGGACACGGGCCTGCTGCGGAAGTTCATCTCCGACCGCGGCAAGATCCGGGCCCGGCGGGTCTCCGGCAACTGCACCCAGCATCAGCGCGACGTCGCCACCGCGATCAAGAACGCCCGCGAGATGGCGCTGCTGCCGTACACCAGCACGGCCCGATAACTGCCGAGGAAGGTAGCGCACCGATGAGCGGTACGCCTATGAAGCTCATCTTGACCCAGGAGGTCACCGGCCTGGGCGCCCCCGGCGACGTGGTCGAGGTGGCCGGCGGCTACGGCCGCAACTACCTGGTGCCGCGGGGGCTCGCGATGCGCTGGACGCGCGGCGCTGAGAAGCAGATCGAGCTGATCCAGCGGGCCAGGTCCGCCCGCGAGATCAGGGGGCTCGACGACGCCAGGGAGGCCGCGGGCAGGCTCGCGACGCTTGACGTGCGGCTGCAGACCCGCGCGGGCGGGGGCGGCAGGCTCTTCGGGTCCGTGTCGCCCGCCGACATCGCCGCCGCGGTGAGGGCCGCGGGCGGGCCCGAGCTCGACCGGCGCCGGATCGAGATCAAGAACCCGATCAAGACCGTCGGCGCGCACCAGGTGACGGTCAGGCTGCACCCCGAGGTAACCGCCACCCTCGACGTCCTGGTCACCGGCGCCTGAGCGGCCCGCCGCGGCAGTTTGCTGGCCGCCGGGCTTGCCTGCCTCGCAGTGCTGCTCCAGTGCGGCTAAGCCTGATCGGCTTCCTGGGCGCTCCCGCGCGCCCTGGCCCCGTGGTCAGGACCTGCGTGGTGAGCCAGTTTGCTCGCGTCGGCGGGTTGCAGCTGGGCCCGGTTACCGTGTTAAGGCCACATTCGCGGGTCCGCCGAGTCCCGGGGGATTGTGGTCGATGGCCACCGACCATCTATGGGAGTCGGTGGGCCATGGGTGCGTTTCCTGTGGAGTGAGGCGCGGGGGTCATGCGGCGA
>DASYXX010000668.1:0-6521 GCA_035934395.1 Streptosporangiaceae bacterium | reverse complement strand
GGATCAGCAGCCCCGTCGCGCCCCCGGTGGCCCCGGTGCCCAGGCGGCCGGTCTCGATCAGCAGCACGGAGCCGAGGCCCGCCTCGCAGCAGGCCGCCGCCGTAGCCACCCCCATGATCCCGCCACCGACCACCAGGATGTCCGGTCGCCGGTCGGGGATGGTCCCGTGACCGCGGCCGAGCCCAGCGCGCTCCTCCGCGGTGAGCTGAGAGCGCCAGATGGCCCCTTCGACAGACATCGCCCGCCCTCCCGCCCTGCCCGCCCTTGCGCCCCTCGGCCGGCCCGGTGAGAGCCAAGTCAGCAGATCGTACAGCGCAGGCTCGCCTCGATGACGCGGCCGGCGGACCGACCTGACGTTGTCATGATGCGGTAACGGTGACGTAACGGCGGACGGGACTTCGCACGGCAGACTCGAAGCCATGGTGTCCGCAACCGAAGACCCGCCGGTCCGCCGGCGGATTGCCCTGATCGCCCACGACAACAAGAAGGAGGATCTGCGGGACTGGGCGGCCTTCAACCGGTCCCTGCTGGCCGCGCACCGGCTCTGGGCCACGGGAACCACCGGCCGCCTACTTGGTGACGAGCTCGGCCTCCCGGTCACCTGCGTCCAGAGCGGCCCGCTCGGCGGCGATCAGCAGATCGGCGCCCGGATCGCGGACGGCCACATCGACATGCTGATCTTCTTCTGGGACCCGCTGGAGCCGCAGCCGCACGATCCGGACGTCAAGGCGCTGCTGCGGCTGGCCATGGTGTGGAACATTCCCGTGGCCTGCAACCGCGCGAGCGCCGACTTCCTGATCTCGTCGCCGCTGATGCGGCACCGCTACGAGCGCCAGGAGCCCGACTACGGTGAGCACGCCATGCGGTACCGTGCGGCGAGTGCCGCGAAACGCGTGGCCTGAGCCGCAGCCCGCCCGGCCGCGCGCCGGCGGCGGTGGCGCGCGCTCGCACCAGCCGCGGCTAGGCTGAGATCATCGCAGCAGATTGACGGATGAGCAGACAGGGCCTGCTGGGAGAAGAGGTGGCGCCGTGCTGACCGACTCCTACGGGCGCGTGGCGACTGACCTCCGGGTCTCCCTCACCGACCGCTGCAACCTGCGCTGCAGCTACTGCATGCCGCCCGAGGGCCTGGAATGGCTGCCGAAGCCCGCGGTCCTCACCGACGACGAGGTGGTCCGCCTGGTGGGGATCGCCGTCCGGCAGCTGGGCGTGACCGAGGTCCGCTTCACCGGCGGGGAGCCGCTGCTCCGGCGCGGCCTGGTCGGCATCGTGGCGGGCACCGCGGCCCTGCGGCCACGCCCGGAGATCTCGCTGACCACCAACGGGATCGGGCTGGACCGGCTCGTGGAGCCGCTGCGCGCGGCCGGCCTGGACCGGATCAACGTCTCACTGGACACGCTGCGCCCGGACACGTTCCGCGCGCTCTCCCGGCGGGATCGTCTCGGTGACGTCCTGGCCGGCCTGGCGGCGGCCGCCGCGACCGGCCTGGCCCCGGTCAAGGTCAACGCGGTGCTCATGCGCGGCCTCAACGACGACGAGGCCATTCCCCTGGTCCGGTTCTGCCTGGAGCGGGGCTACCAGCTCCGGTTCATCGAGCAGATGCCGCTGGACGCGCAGCACGGCTGGCGGCGCGACGACATGGTGACCGCCGACGAGATCCTGGCGCTGCTGTCGGCCGAGTACTCCCTGACGCCCGACGATCCGGCGGCCCGAGGGTCGGCGCCCGCCGAGGCGTTCCTGGTCGACGGCGGTCCCGCCCGGGTCGGCGTGATCGGCTCGGTGACGCGGCCGTTCTGCGGTGCCTGCGACCGGGTCAGGCTCACCGCCGACGGACAAGTCCGCAACTGCCTGTTTGCGGTCGCCGAGAGCGACCTGCGCGAGCCGCTGCGGTCCGGCGCGAGCGACGCGGAGATCGCCTCGCTCTGGCGCCGCGCGGTCGCGTCCAAGCTGCCGGGCCATGGCATCAACGACCCCGGCTTCCTGCAGCCGGCCCGGCCGATGTCAGCCATCGGCGGCTGATCGCCCGAACGGAGGCCCGGGACATGAACACGCTCGAGAGCTGGACCGAGGCGGCCTGCGCCGAGCTCGGCATCGACCCGTCCGTCATGGACACGAGGATGGTTCTCGATGTCGCTCGCGACACGGCCCACCAGGTCGCGCGGCCCGCGGCCCCGCTAACCGCCTACCTGATGGGCGTCGCCGTCGGTGGGGGCCTGCCCCCCGACGAGGCGGCGAGGCGGATCCGCGAACTAGCCGCCCGCTGGCCGGCCGCCGACGCCGCGAGCTAGTTCCGCCAGGTCTCCCGCCCCCCGCCACCGCCCCTCGCCGGCCCGACGGCGCATCCAGGCACCCCAAACCGCATCGGTGGAACATCGATGCGGTTCTAACGACATCGATGAGACATCGATGCGGTTCCCGAGAGCGCGCCAAGAGCACCGGCCGTGGCTCATGGGGCATGTGTTGCTGGTGGTGACTGCTGACGCGTGCTCGCCTCGTTGATCCGAAGCGCGGGGACTTGCGGTCTGCGAGTTAACGATATATCGTTGAGCTATCAAGAGCTGCTGACGACAGTCCCGGACATACCTGAGACTAACCAGTCGCGGCAGCCAACTCGAAGGAGCAAGCAATGCGAGAAGAGCAAGACTGGAGGCGCCGCGGCGACGAAGAGGGCTGGCGGCGCGGCGGCGATGAGGACTTCGCCTGGCGGCGCCGCGGCGGTCGGCGCGGCCACGTCCGCGGTGGTCCCGGGTTTCCCGGGTTTCCCGGGCGGCCTGGCTTCCCCGGCGGCCCGCATTTCGCCGCCGGCTGGTGGATGGGCGAGCCGAGGATGGGGCGCGGACCCCGGGCCAAGCGCGGCGACGTGCGCGCCGCGGCGCTGGCCCTGCTGGCTGAGGGGCCGATGAACGGCTACCAGATCATCCAGGAGATCGGCGAGCGGAGCGACGGCATGTGGCGGCCCAGCCCCGGATCCGTCTACCCGGCGCTGCAGCAGCTGGAGGACGAGGGGCTGATCGTGGCCCAGGCCGACGAGAGCGGCCGGCGGAGCTACCAGCTCACCGGCGAGGGCCGCAACTACGTCGAGGCTCACCCGGAGGAGGTCCGCGCCCCGTGGGACGCGGTGGCCGGATCCGTCGGAGATTCGGCGATCCAGATGCGCGGCCTGATCGGGCAGGTGGGCATGGCCGCCTTCCAGGTGCTGAGCGCTGGCACCGACGGCCAGGTCCGGCAGGCCCGCCAGATCCTCACCGACGCGCGCAAGGCCCTGTACCGGGTGCTCGCCGCCGATGACGAGGACGGCGCCGACGGCACCGCCAGCGAGCAGGACAGCGCCGATCACAGTTAGTCTCAATGGCGACAACGCAAGGGAGGCAGCAGCGGTGGCGATGCACGCCGGCGAGAACGCAGCCAGTCCCGCGATGACCGGCCCCGAGGCAGGCGGCGAGCCTGGCGGGAACGGCCACAGGCCGGAGGCGGTGATATCCGTCTCCGGCCTGACCAAGCGGTACGGCGAGGTCGAGGCCGTCCGCGGGATCGACTTCGAGGTGACCAGGGGAGAGACGTTTGGCTTCCTCGGGCCGAACGGCGCGGGCAAGACCACGACCATCAAGATCCTCTGCACGCTGGCCAACGCCACGTCGGGCACCGCGCGCGTGGCCGGCCACGACACCGCGGCCGAGCGCGACTCGGTCCGCCGCAACATCGGCCTGGTCTTCCAGGACACCACGCTGGACACCTACCTGACTGCCGAGCAGAACCTGCGCTTCCACGCCGAGCTCTACGGCGTGCCCAGGGACGCCGTGGCACCCCGGATGCGGCAGGTCATGGACATGGTGGGCCTGTGGGACCGCAAGGACAGCCTGGTCAGCACCTACTCGGGCGGGATGCAGCGGCGGCTGGAGATCGCCCGCGGCCTGCTGCACGCACCGCGCGTGCTGTTCCTCGACGAGCCGACGGTCGGCCTCGACCCGCAGACCCGGGCCTCGATCTGGCAGTACATCAACGATCTCAAGCGCCGCGAGGACATCACGATCTTCCTGACCACCCACTACATGGACGAGGCCGAGAACTGCGACCGGATCGCGATCATCGATCACGGCAAGATCGTGGCGATCGACACGCCGGAAGCGCTGAAGGCGAGCGTGGGCAAGGACCGGGTGCAGATCCACACCGCCGACGACGGCGCGGCCATCGCCGCGCTCGCGGACACGTTCGGCCTCGAGGCGGCCGTGCACGAGGGCGCGGTGACCTTCTCCGTGGCGTCGGGCGAGCAGTTCGTGCCGCGCCTGTTCGCGGAGTTCTCCGTGCCGATCCGCTCGGTCAGCGTCTCCCGGCCCTCGCTCGACGACGTCTTCATGAGCTACACCGGCAGCACGATCCGAGACGCCGAGGCGTCGGGCACCGACGCCATGCGTCAGATGGTCCAGCGCTTCCGGGCCGGGAGGCGATAGGCGATGGCCACACAGACCACGGGCTCAGCGACCACGGGCGTGACGGCCGCCGCAGACCAGCTCGTCGACGAGATCCGGGTCGCGGTTCCCGGGGGCGGCCTGCGGCACGACCTGCGCGCCGCCGGGATCGTTTGGCGGCGGGAGCTGATCAGGTTCCGCACCGACCGGCTGCGCGCGGTCACGTCGCTGGTCCAGCCGGTGCTGTTCCTGTTCGTGCTCGGCACCGGGCTCGGCGCGCTCGCGGGCCGGAGCCTGCCGCCGGGGATTAGCTTCAAGACCTTCATCTTCCCGGGCGTGCTGGCCATGTCCGTACTCTTCACGGCCATTTTCTCGGCCGCGTCGATCGTGTGGGACCGGGAATTCGGCTTCCTCCGCGAGATCCTGGTCGCCCCGGTCAGCCGTGCGTCGATCGTCATCGGCAAGACCCTGGGCGGGGCGACGATCGCGACCTTCCAGGGAATCATCTTCTTGATCCTGGCCGGCTTCGCCGACGTGCCCTACAACCCGGTGCTGTTTATCACGCTGATCGGCGAACTGCTACTGCTCTCGTTCACGCTGACAGCGTTCGGCGTGATGATGGCGGCCAGGATCAAGCAGTTCCAGGCGTTCATGGCGCTCACGCAGATGCTCGTGATGCCGCTGTTCTTCCTATCCGGCGCGCTGTACCCGCTGAGCGGCCTGCCGGCCTGGCTCGGCGTTCTCACCCGGATCGACCCGCTCACCTACATAGTGGGCCCCATGCGCCACGCCGTGTTCACCCACCTGACCGTGGGTCCAGCGTTCGAGCAGCGCCTGTCGCCGGGCATCACCTGGGCCGGATGGGTGGTCCCGCTCGGCCTGTCGCTGGGCATGGTGGCCATCATGGGCCTCGGCATGACGGCGGTCGCGATCGCCGAGTTCCGCAAGACCGAGTAAGGCCGGAAGCCCCGGGCCGGCGCGGCGGTAGTCTCTCGCTGCCTATCCGGACAGTTGCCGACGACGGCGGCGGAACCTCTCAGAGAAAAGAAAGAGCGACGCCGGGTGGCTACGGGGGCAAACCACCCGGCGTCGCATTCATCGGCGCTCCGACGGGGGCCCGGAACGCCGGCATCGGTGCCCCGGCGGGGGACCAGAGCACCGGCCATCATGTTACACCGAACCCCCCCCATGTGAGTCAAGACCGGATTACAAGCGAATCTCGGCGCGGACGCACCCCGATCGCCTCCGATCAGCTGTTTTCCGATGACCTTTCGTATCTCGTTCAGCCGGTGCGCTCAGACGCGCCGTTTGTGCCCGGAATGTCGGCCTCGCCGGGCCCCGGGGCATCCGTATATGCAATCCCGTCCGGGCGCTGGTGCCGCGAAGGCGCCTCGAATCGCTGCGGCAGGTTCGGCTCGTAAGCCTGGAACCGGCCGCCGGCCGGCTCACGGCCGCCATTCGCGAAGACGACGGCGAAGTACGGGATCGCGATCGCGCCGACCGCGGGGATGGCGGTCAGCCACCCCAAGCCGTTGACGAACAGGACGACCGCGATCACGAAGCAGACGAGCCGGATGCCCATCATGATCAGGTACCGGCGCTCGCGGTAGCGGATGTCCTCCGACATCGGCCGCCGTGCCTCGGTGACCAACTGGGCCTGCTCACGGCGCGGACGGGGCGTGACTCTCACGGTTCCACGGTATGCCCGCGCCGCCCCCGCGTCACGCCCGCGGCCGGGTCAGCTTGCCAGCGGGCGGGCGGACTCGTCCGGAAGGCACCGCCCGATCCCCTCGGTGGCGGCCACTGAGGCGGCGCCGGCCAGACTTGCCGCCACGCCTCTCGCTGGCCCGGAGGGTCCGCTCGCGTCCCGACCCCCCGGCGTAGTAGTCGTAGACGTTACGGGGGAGCAGCTTACGAGCGCGGCGGTGCAGCTCTGCGGCGTCGGGCGTCACGATTGGCAACCATGGAGGAAACATGACCGACCGTACGTATCGCGTCACCGAGATCGTGGGCACCTCGCCGGAGGGGATCGAGCCGGCGATCCACGGCGCGCTGCAGCGCGCCTCGCAGACCCTCCGGCACCTGGACTGGTTCGAGGTGACCCAGATCCGCGGC
>DASYXX010000667.1:0-4712 GCA_035934395.1 Streptosporangiaceae bacterium | reverse complement strand
ATCGCGGTGAACCCCCAGACGAACATGCCGGGGAGGCGGAACGCGGGCCCGCCGGGACCGGTCGGGTAGCGGACGGTCAGCCGGTTGGCGGGATCGGCCAGGTCCGCGATCCGGACCCGGGCCACGGCGGTGATCTCCGCCGGGTCGCCGGGCTCCACCGGCGCCGGATCGCGCCACCAGGCCAGCACCGGGGTCACGGTGAACCCGCTGCGCACGATGAACAGCTCCGGCAGCACCGCGAGCACCTGCACGCCCGCGGGGTCCACCCGCGCCTCCTCCTCGGCCTCGCGCAGCGCCGCGGGCACCGGGCCGCCGTCGGACTCGTCGATCGCGCCGCCGGGAAACGCGGGCTGGCCGGCGTGCCGGCGCAGCCAGGGGCTCCGCTGCACGAGCAGCAGGTCAGGCCCGCCGGGTCCGTCGCCGAACAGGATAAGCACGGCCGCGCGGCGGCCGCCACCGGCCGGGGGACGCAGCCCCGGCGGGACCGCCATGTCGGCCGCCGACTGCGCGAGCCTGGTCAGCCACGCAGGTACTGTGCTTCCCCGCTCGCCTGCGGGGCGCTCGAGAGGCACCGCCTTCCCTCGTCGCTCGTCGCCAGCTCCTCGCTCCTCAGTCCAGGCGGCGCCGCGCCCCTCCGGCTCGCTCAGGCCCCCTTCGCTGCGCATGACCTCGCCCGGTGTTCCGTCGGCGGCCGCCGGCTCGGCGTGCTCCTGCTCCTCCGCCTCGCCTGCCGTCACGAGAACGGCCCGGGCTTGACCAGCTTGCGCGCTACCTCCGGGTCGGTCGGGCCGAGGCCGTAGGACGGGCACAGGTTCGCCACCTCGCACGCACCGCAGGCAGGCTTGCGCGCGTGGCACACCCGCCTGCCGTGCCAGATCAGCAGGTGGGACAGATATGTCCAGTACTTGCGCGGGAACAGCGAGCCGACCTCGTGCTCGATCTTGACCGGGTCGGTCTCGGTGGTCCAGCCGAAGCGCCCGGCCAGCCGGGCGAAGTGCGTATCGACCGTGATCCCCGGTATGCCGAACGCGTTGCCCAGCACCACGTTCGCGGTCTTCCTGCCGACCCCGGGCAGCGTGACCAGGTCCTTCAGCCGACGCGGCACCTCGCCGCCGAACCGGTCGCACAGGGCCCGCCCGAGGCCGATCAGGCTCGTGGTCTTGGCGCGGTAGAAGCCGGTTGGCTGCAGGATCTTCTCCAGCTCCTCGCGGTCGGCGGACGCGTAATCGGCTGCGGTGCGGTAGCGCGCGAACAGCACCGGCGTTACCTGGTTGACCAGCCGGTCCGTGGTCTGCGCGGACAGGATCGTCGCGACCAGAAGCTCGAGCGGCGTGGTGAAGTTCAGCTCCGTGTGCGCATCCGGGTAGAGGGCGGCGAGCTCGCGGTAGATGCGGCGGGCCCTCCGAACCAGCGCTGTACGCGACGGGGGATCCTGGTGCACGGCTCCCAGCCTATTGAGTCGCACGGGTAATCGAGCGCAGTCAACGGGGACGGGAGGCGGTCGCGGACATTCCGGTGCACACGCCGCGGGGCGGGATCTTGGGTCAGCCGCAGCTATGCGGGGCCCCTACTCCGATAGGCTCACCTGGGCAGATCTGGTGTCCGACCAGGGACACTCAGGTAATTCCCAGACTGATCGAGCACTCTGAAATGCGTCCGGCCGGGCCAGGCCTGCCGGGTGCGCCCCCGACCCCGGATGCCGTTGATGCGAATGCCGAAGACAGCCAGCGGGCAGACCTGGCCCGCCGGCCCTGGCCCCGCCGCCCCCGAGAGCGCCGGGCCGGCCGGGCTGCCCGGGGCTCGCCCGCGTCTCTGGGAGGCCGTCCGGCACCGGATGATCCCGGGGCTGCTGCGGCACTGGCTGATCTCGGCGCTGCTGCTGGCGGGGCTGGTCCTGCGGCTGCTCAGCCTCATCGCCTACCGGCCCGCGCTGCTGTACATCGACACGCTCAAGTACCTGTACAACGCCTGGCCCGGCACCGATCCGCTCGGCTACAAGGGCGTGCTCAAGGCCATCCTGCTGGTCGGCAACCTGGAGACGGTCGCGGCAATCCAGCACCTGGTCGGCCTGGCCATGGGCGTGACCGTCTACGCGCTGCTGCTGCGCCGCGGCGCACCACGCTGGCTGGCGGCCCTCGCCGCCGCGCCCGTGCTGCTCGACGCGTACGAGCTGCAGATCGAGCAGACCATCATGCCGGACGTGTGGTTCGAGGCCCTGATCGTGGCCGGCCTGGTCCTGCTGCTCTGGCACCCCAGGCTCCCCGTCTGGGCCATCGCCCTGGCCGGCATCGCCCTGGGACTGTCGGCGACAGTCTGGCAGGGCGGGGAGTTCCTGGTCCTGCCAGCGGCGGTCTACGTGCTGATCGCTGTGAAAGGGGCAGGGGAGGGTGCGGGCTGGCGGCGCGCGGTCGGCGGCGCGGGCCTGCTGTGCGCGGCCTTCGCGCTGCCGATCCTCGGCTACATGACCGCCTCCTGGGCGCTCTCCGGACACTTCTGGCTGTCCCGGTCGGGCACGTCGGCGCTCTACGGGCGGGTCGCCGAGGCCGCCGACTGCGCCACGCTGAAGCTGCCGCCCGACGAGCGCCCGCTGTGCCCGACGGCCAGCCAGAAGGCTCTCGGCCCGGACGGCCTCGAGCACGACCCGTCGTCCCCGATCAACACGTACGTCGCGCCGCTCGGCGCCAGCCAGTCCGGCCTGGTCTCCGCGTTCACCAGGGCGGTCATCACCCAGCAGCCGTGGCGGGTGCTGTCCGCGTACGCCGCGGACGTGGCGCGGCTGCTCGCCGTGCGCCGGGTCACCAGCCCCGGGGACACGCCGATCTCGCGCTGGCAGTTCCAGTCCAGCTATCCGACCTACGAGAACTACGTCAGGGTCAGCCCCCAGAACGTGATCATCGTGGGGCTGAAGCTCCAGAACACGGCGGCGGTCAACGACGTCACCTACGAGCCGCTCGACCCGTCCCTCGGCGGCAAGGCCACGGTCATCAGGCCGCTGGCCGCGTTCCTGCGCTCCTACCAGCTGGACGGCGGATTCACCCCGGGCCCGTTCTACCTGGCCGCAGCCCTGCTCGGCCTGGCCGGCACGCTGAGCCTGGCCCGGCGAGGCCGGCCGCCCGGTGGTCACAGGGCCGGCGGCACGCTCCGCCCGGCGCGGGCAGGCCCGGCCGACCGCGACCTGGCCCTCGCGTGCTGCCTGTTCTTCATCACCGCGGTCGTGATCCTGCTCGCCTCCGACATCCCGGAGTTCTCCTGGCGTTACCAGCTCCCGGCCATCGTGACCCTTCCGCCGGCCGGGGCGCTCGGGCTGGCGGTCATCCTGGCCCGGGTCAGCAGCCGCACCGCCCGGCGGGCCCCGGCGGACGCGCCGGCCGGGCTGGCCGTCACCCCGGCCGCTCCGGGCCCGGCGACGTCAGCACCGTGACTCCCCCGCGGGTCAGGCCGCGCGCGGCCCCTTGCGGGATGCGACGGCCCGGCGGACGAGGATGTCCGTAACGCCGCCCCCGAGGCCCTTGATGCCGCCGCTGGAGGCCTGCCGGACGGCCGTCTCGGCGACCGCCACCGCCTCGGCCGCGAGCTTCCGCACCTCGGGCGAGTTCTTGATCGACTGCATGGAGGCGCGCAGCCGCTCAAGTCCCTCGCGCCCTTGACGCGTCCCGATCAGGTAACCGGCCACGAAACCCACAATCGTCTCCATGCTCCCGCCTCACCTCGTCATCTGGATGGGCAAACGACGGCGCCGGCCAGCACCGGCGTCACATCTCGCGGATCTCCAGGTAGCGCTTGATGTCGGGCAGCGACGTAATGATCGCCGCCAGCACCGCGGCGAGCACGGCCGCCTTGATCAGCCTCATGATCATGTCTTCCTCCCTTCGGAAGGTGCAGGGGCGGGCTCGATCGGCTCGATCTCGTCGGGGGCGAAGTAGAGGAACCTGCCGTGGCTCCGCTGCAGCTCGGCCGCTGGGTCGTGTTCCGGGCTGACCGCCACGTGCACCTGGCCGTCGACGTCGTGCAGCACGGCCTCCACCGTGGCCGTGCGTCCCAGAAGGAACAGGTCCTGGGCGTCGGCGCGCCGGGAACCTGGCCGCATCAGCACCCGGCTGCCCCGGGCCACCCTGATCCCGGCCACGATCACGTGGTCGGTCTCGGGCGACACCGAGCCGTCTGACCCCGGGTCCCACCACGGCACCTGCGGCCGGTCCAGGATCGGAGCCGGCCCGGCCTCGGATCGGCCCGGCGCGGCCCTCAGGTAGCGGATCGCCCCGTGCATGCGATCGAGCATCTCCGGCGGCATGCTGTCCAGCCGGTCCATGAGGTCGGCCGCGCGCGGGTCCGTGGCCCGGGCCTGCCGCTTCTCCTCGTCGGTCAGCGCCAGCGTCCGCAGCGTGAGGATCTCGTCGATCTCGGTGGCATCGAAGAGGTCACCGGCGCTCTCCGCGGCGACCTCGGGATGGTCGTAGAGGATCACGGGCGACGACAGCACCAGGTCGCGGCAGTCGCCGGGCCCGGCGAGCACCGCCCGCGTGCGAGCCGAGGTAGGGCCGCACCCGGTCCAGGGCGCGCTGCACCCGCGCGTCGACGTCGAGCGGGTGCAGGTCATGCAGCAACAGCAGGCTCTCCACCAGCGGATCCGATGTCAGCCGGTCCAGCACCGCGGCGCCGGCGGCGCCCTCGCCGGCCAGCACCGCCACGATGCGGCCCAGCCCGTCGCCGTA
>DASYXX010000657.1:0-6310 GCA_035934395.1 Streptosporangiaceae bacterium | reverse complement strand
AGGTTGCACGCCGCGAACATCTTCCCGCCGACCTTGAAGACCGATACCTCGTCCCCGAACGGGAACTCCTCGCTGGCACCCGGCAGCGCCAGGCACCGCGCCTTGAGCTCGTGCTGATCCATGATCACCTCAAGAGGTCGGGGTGGCTGCCCTCGATTCTCCCCCGAGCCAACCCGTGCCGGTGAGCCGTCTCCGGTACCGGCCGGTGTTTGCGCGGGCCCGCAGCGGGGAAGCGATAGCTGCCGATCAGCGCCCGCTCACAGGGGCCCGGTCTAGGGAGCCTGAATCATGAAGATTGCCCTGGTCACCGACCAGCTCGGCGCTTCGCCCCGCGCCGACGACTACCCGGCCGATCCGGCCTTTCAGGTGCTCTCGCTCGCTAGCGCGCTCGCCGGGCAGGGGCAGCAGATCACCGTGTACTCCCGCCAGGACCCGGCGTGCCAGCACCCAGCCGGGCAGGCCGGGTCCGGCCACTGCCCTGGTGTCACGGTCGAGGAGGTGCCGGCCGGCCCGCCGGAAGGGCTCCAGCACATTGCGGCCCTCGCTGGCCAGCTCGCTGACCGCTGGTCCTGCGATCCCCCCGACGTGATCCACGCCCACGTCTGGACCAGCGGCCTGGCCGCGCTGGCCGGTGCCAGAAACCTCGATATCCCGGTGGTCCAGACCTTCCACCCGCTCGGCACCGGCCGCGGCGCGCGGCCTGGTCGCCTGCTCGCGGGCGCGGGTGACGCCGCGCGGAGCCGCCTGGAAGCCGCGATCGGGCGCTGCGCGGCGGCCGTTACGGCTAATACAACAGATGAGCGGGCGGCCCTCGCTCGCCTGGGAGTTCCGCGGGCATCGGTGACGATCGTGCCGCCCGGCGTGGACATCACGCTGTTCCACCCGCAGGGATCGGCCGCGGAGCGGGGCAGACGGCCGCGGCTGCTGATGGTGTCGCCGCCGGACGACCGGGAGGGGCCGGCCGCAGCGCTGCGGGCCCTGGCCGACGTTCCCGGAGCGGAGCTGGTCATCGTCGGCGAGCCCGGCAGCGAGCCGGGAGACGGGACGCTCTCCCGGCTCGCGCGCACGCTGGGCGTCCGCGACCGGCTCACCTGCCTCGGCAGGGTGAGCGAGGCCGGGATGCCTCCGCTGATGCGGTCGGCCGACGTGCTTGTGCACCTCACCCCGAGCCCGCGTTTCGCCATGGTGCCGGTCGAGGCAATGGCGTGCGGGACCCCGGTCATCGCGGGCGAGGACGCGGCCCCCGGGGACGCCGTCATCCACGGGAACACCGGCTTCCTGGTGCCGTCGGCGGCGCCCGCTCAGCTGGTCCGGCGGATCCGCCAGCTGCTCGCCAGTCCCATGCTGCTGGAGGGCTACGGGATCGCAGCGGTGAGCCGGGTCCGGAGCCGTTACTCCTGGGAGCGGGTCGGCCAGCAGACGCTGGCGGTCTACGAGGCGCTGCTCGGGTCGCCGCATGAGGCGGCGGCGTAACGACCCGCGCGGGCGCTCAGTACCTGATCGCGATGTTGCCGGAGCCGTTACTTGCGACGATCACGTAGGGCGAGGACAGCCTGTGGTTCACCGAGACGCTCGTGGACCCCGATTCCGAGCTCGCCTCGACGTGGTAGTAGGTGGGACCGCGCGGCAGCACCAGCGTGATGTCGCCGGACCCGTCGGTCACGTTCACCCGCCTGGGGACCTTCGTGAACGTGAGCGTGATGTTGCCGGAACCGTTCTCGCCGACCACGTCGGTCGCGGCCAGGCCGGTGACGACGATGTCGCCGGCGCCGTCGCTCAGCCGGACGCTGCCGTCCAGGCCGGACGCCGTGACATTACCCCCGCCGCTATCGAGCTCTATGGCGCCGCTCAGGCGGGACGCGGTGATGTCGCCTCCCCCGCTGGACAGCGTGACGTGGCCGCCGAAGCCGCTGGCGTTCAGGGCCCCGGTACCGTCGGACACGGCCAGGGGCAGCCCGGCCGGCACGGTGATGTCGTACTCCAGCGAGCAGAAGCCGACCCAGGCCCAGCAGCGCGAGTGGAGCGTCAGGCCGGACGCAGCCGACCGCCAGCTGAACGAGGGCCGGGCGAGGCTGCCCTGGAGCGTCCCGCTCACCGAGATCTGGTCGCCGGGGCCGGGCCTTACGGTGGCGCTGGCGTTGTCGATCCTGACTCGGTTCTGGCCGCCGCGGGCCGGGACGCTGACGTGCACGCGGTAGCTGGCCTGGTCGGAGAGGGCGACGGCGTTGTAGCTCATGACGGCGATGAGCGCCAGCACGACGGGCAGGCCGGCGGTCAGGACGACCCGCCGCGCGCGGGTCACGGGCAACGGGGCTGTCATCGTCCTAGTCCGCTCCCAGGTAGCGCAGGACCGCCAGGACCCGCCGGTGATCACGGTCGGCGGGGGCCAGGCCGAGCTTGGCGAAGATGTTGTTGATGTGCTTCTCCACCGCGCCGTCGCTGACGAACAGCGCGGCGGCGATGGCCGCGTTGGTGCGGCCCTCGGCCATCAGCGCGAGCACGTCGCGCTCGCGGGGGGTGAGGGACGCGAGCGGGTGCCGGCTGCGCGCCAGCAGCTGGGCGACGACCTCAGGATCCAGCGCGCTGCCCCCCGCCGCCACCCGGTCCAGCGCCTCGAGGAACTCGGTCAGGTCGGCGACCCGGTCCTTGAGCAGATAGCCGACCCCGAGCGGCCGGTCGGACAGCAGCTCGGTGGCGTAGCGCTCCTCCACGTACTGCGATAGCACCAGCACGCCCACTCCCGGCCAGCGGCTGCGCACTACGAGCGCGGCGCGCAGCCCCTCGTCGGTGAACGTCGGCGGCATCCGCACGTCCACCACCACGGCGTCCGGCTCGTGCTCGCCGACCGCCCGCAGGAACTCCTCGGCCTCCCCGGCGGCCGCGACCACGTCGTGCCCGGCCTCCGCGAGCAGCCGGGACAGCCCCTCGCGCAGCAGCACGGAGTCCTCGGCGATCACGACCCGCATGGCAGCTCCACTGCTCTATTTACGACCCGCACGGCAGCTCCACCTCTATAACGGTCCCGGCGCCGGCGGGGCTGTCGACGATGAGCCGCCCGTCCACCCCGGCCACCCGGTCCGCCAGCCCGGACAGGCCCTGACCGCGGGGGTCGGCCCCGCCGATCCCGTCGTCGCGAATGACGACCGAGAGCGCATCCCCGCGGCGATCGACCGATACCACGGCGCGGGTCGCCCGGGCATGCTTGGCGACGTTGGTCAGCGCCTCCGCCACCACGAAGTACGCGATGGCCTCGACCGAGGCCGACGGTCTCGGCGCGGCGTCCACCCGCACGGAGACCGGCACCGGGCTGAGCGCGGCCAGGCCGGACAGCGCGGCATCCAGGCCGCGGTCGGTCAGGACCGGCGGATGCACGCCCCGGACCAGGTTACGCAGCTCCACCAGGGCCTCCTTGGCCTCGGCGTGTGCCTGGTCGACGATCGCCCGGGCCGCCTCAGGGTCGTCGGCGAACCTGGCCCTGGCCCGTCCGAGGTCCATGGCCAGGGCGACCAGGCGCTGCTGGGCGCCGTCGTGCAGGTCGCGCTCGATCCGGCGGCGCTCGGCCTCGGCCGAGTCGACCACCCGGGCCCGGCTGAGCTCGAGCTCGCCGATCCTGGCCTGCAGGTCGGCCCGGCCGGGCGGGCCGAGGAGGAAGCGGGCGACCGCCGCGTCGGCGATCGCCAGGCCCCGGGTCAGCTGGGGGGCGGCGAGCAGCAGGATCAGGCCGCCCGCGGCCACGAGCACCTGATCGCGCGCGCCGACCGGCGTGTGCCCGCGGCCGAGGACCGTGCTGCCGCGGGGCAGCGCCCCGTTGTACGCGGGGAAGGCGATCATCGCCAGCCCGATGGACCACGCGCCGATGACCAGGGCCAGCTCCGCCGTGCTCAGCGGAAACCTGGCCAGCGCGTACCCGAGCTGCTTCCAGGTCTCGGCCGCGGCCAGGCGCTGCCTCAGCCGCTGCCACCAGCGGCCGGCCCGCGGCCGGCCGGTAGCCGGGTCCGGAATGCGCACGTCCAGCATGAGCGCGAACCTGCCCCGCTCGGCGCGGGCGTACAGGCGGGACAGCACGAGCACGACCCAGAGGATCGGCGCTCCCGCCAGGCCGATCGGCAGCAGGACCAGGCCGACCGGGGTGGCGACCACGACGATGCCGAACACCACCAGGCCGGTGAACCAGCCCACCACCAGGTGGATGACGGCCAGCCAGGTCCTGGCGGACACGACCGGCCGCACCGCGGCCAGCAACGGGCCCGCCCAGGCCTTGCCTCCGGCCGCGGCCACCATCGTCCCCTCTCGGTCACCTGAACCGTAGGACACCGCGGGCCCGTTGCCCATGTCGTAGTCCCCCGGATCCGCACGGAGGCTAGCCCTACCACGGATCCGGCGGCCAGCGGGATGTCTGTCCTGGGCCTCGATAACGGACGCTGTCGTGCGGGCCATTATCAGCGATGCCGTCACGAGGGAATGGGGACACCATGCGGACGCCGATCGTGGAAAGAATCGCCGGCTGGAGCGCGCGGCACCGCAAGACCGCGGTGCTCGGCTGGCTCGTGCTGGTCGCCGCGGTCTTCGTGGGCGGGCACATGATCCCGTCGACGAACGTGCAGCAGTACGACGCCGGGCAGTCCGGACAGGCCGAGCGGACCCTGAACCGGCTGAACGTCAAGTTCCCGCCCGCCGAGAACGTTCTGATCCAGGCGCGGCCGCCCGGCGCGACGTTCGCCCGCGACCCCGACCTGCGGAAAGCCACGGCGCAGGTGGTCGCGGCCCTGCGGGCGCGGCCAGCGTCCGCGGCGGACATCCGCTCGCCGCTGAGCCCGGGCGGCCGGGCGCTGATCTCCCCCTCCGGGACCAGCGCGCTGGTCAGGTTCAATGTCCCCGGGAACTCGGACCACGAGGACCAGACCGTGATTCCCGACCTGACCGCGGTGGCCGCGGTCCAGGCCCGCCACCCCGGGCTGCTGATCCAGGAGGCCGGGGACGCCAGCGGCGACCGCGCGATCAACGGCCTGGTGAGCGCCGACTTCCGCAAGGCGGAGGAAACCTCGGTGCCGATCACGCTGATCCTGCTGCTGGCGGTGTTCGGCGCGCTGATCGCCGCGGGCATCCCGCTGCTGCTCGCCGCGACCGCGGTGGTCACGGCGATCTCGCTGCTAGCGATCCCGGGCCACTGGCTCCCGGTCGGGCAGGATGCTTCCGAGGTCGTGCTGCTCATCGGGACGGCCGTCGGCGTCGACTACTCCCTGTTCTACCTGCGCCGGGAACGCGAGGAACGGGCGAAGGGCGCGACGGTCGGCGAGGCGCTGCGGATCGCCGCGGGCACCTCGGGCCGGGCGATCGTGGTCTCCGGCCTGACCGTCATGATCGCGCTCGCCGGGCTGTTCCTGGCCGGGGCCGCGGTGTTCACCGGCATCGCGGTCGGCGCGATCACCGTGGTCGGCGTGGCGGTGATCGGATCGCTGACGTTCGTCCCGGCCCTGCTGTCCTGGCTGGGCCGGTGGGCCGACCGCGGCCGCATCCCGTTCCTCGGCCGACGCCGCACCGCGGCCAGGCCGTCCCGGCTGTGGGCGGCGCTGGTCCGCCGGGTGGTGCGGCGTCCGCTGGTCTGGGGCGGCGTGGCCGCGGCCGCGATGCTCGCGCTCGCCGCCCCCGCGCTGGGCCTGCGCCTGGCCTACCCGGCCAACGACGTGCCGAACAACGTCCCGATCGTGGCGACCGTCGACCGGATCCAGCAGGCCTTCCCGCAGACCCCCTCTCCGGGCGAGGTGGTCGTCACCGGCGCCGACCTCGCCGGTCCCGCGGTCAGGAACGCGATCACCGAGCTGCAGGCCCGGGCCTCGGCCAGCGGCCCGATCCGTGAGCCGGTCACCGTTTCCGCGGTGGCCGGCGGACAGGCCCTGATCGTCGACGTGCCGCTCGCGGGCAACGGCCAGGACTCTGCCTCCGACAGCGCCCTGCTGACGCTGCGGGACCAGGCCCTTTCGGCGACGCTCGGCAAGGTCGGCGGGATCGCCTACGCCGTGACCGGGAACACCGCGGGCAGCTACGATGACACGCGGCTGCTCGACCAGCGCACCCCCGTCGTGCTCGCGGTCGTGGTCGGGCTGGCCTTCCTGCTGTTGCTGACCGCGTTCCGGTCGGTCACCCTGCCGCTGATCTCGATCGGCCTCAACCTGCTGTCCGTCGGCGCCGCCTACGGCCTGATCACGCTGATCTTCCAGGACGGCCGGCTGCAAGGGCCGCTGACTTCACCGGGTTCGGCGCCATTACCCCGTGGGTCCCGCTGTTCCTGTTCGTGTTCCTGTTCGGCCTG
>DASYXX010000627.1:0-4025 GCA_035934395.1 Streptosporangiaceae bacterium | reverse complement strand
AAGGCCGACGAGGCCGTCGCGGAGGCGGCCAAGGAGGGCCAGGAGGTTGACAGGGTACTGGTCTGGCGCCGCCATCCCGGCCGGTACGCGTCGCAGATCCCGATGGCCGAGGGCCGGGACGTGTTCGTCGACGACCTCCTCGCCGGGCACGGGGGCAAGACCGTCGACCCGGTGTCGATGCCGGCCGAGGCCCCCCTCTTCCTCATGTACACGAGCGGCACCACCGGCCGCCCCAAGGGCTGCCAGCACAGCACCGGCGGCTACCTCGCGTACGTGGCCGGGACGTCCAGGTACTATCAGGACATCCATCCCGGCGACATGTACTGGTGCATGGCCGACATCGGCTGGATCACGGGCCACTCCTACATCGTCTACGGGCCGCTGGCCCTCGGCACCACGACGGTGGTCTACGAGGGCGTGCCCAACTACCCCGACGCTGGCCGGCCGTGGCGTGTCGCCGAGCAGCTCGGCGTGAACATCTTCCACACCTCCCCCACGGCCATCCGGATGCTGCGCAAGGTCGGCCCGGAGGAGCCGAAGAAGTACGACTACCACTTCAAGCACATGACCACGGTGGGCGAGCCCATAGAGCCGGAGGTGTGGCGCTGGTATCACTCCGAGGTCGGCAGGGGCGAAGCGGTCATCGTCGACACCTGGTGGCAGACCGAGACCGGCGGCTTTCTGGGCAGCACCCTGCCGGCCCTGCAGCCGATGAAGGCCGGCAGCTGCGGTCCAGGCGTCCTTGGCGTGTATCCCGTCGTCTACGACGAGAACGGCGACGAGGTCCCGCCAGGCCGGGCGGGCAACATCTGCATTCGCAACCCGTGGCCGGGGATCTTCCAGACGATCTGGGGCCAGCCCGAGCGGTTCGTCGACACCTATTACCGCAAGTACAACAAGGACCCGGAGAGCACGGACTGGCACGACTGGCCGTACTTCGCCGGTGACGGCGCGGTACGCGCGCCCGACGGCTACTACCGAATCCTGGGCCGCGTCGATGACGTGATCAACGTGGCCGGGCACCGGCTCGGCACCAAGGAGATCGAGTCGGCCGCGCTGACCGTCAGCGAGGTAGCCGAGGCGGCCGCGGTTCCCGTCATCGATGACATCCGGGGCCGCGCGGTCGAGATGTACGTCTCCCTGAAGCCCGGCTACGAGCCGAGCAAGGCGATGGAAGGCAAGGTCACCACGGCGATCGAGACCGAGATCGGCAAGATCGCTCGGCCGAAGAACGTCTGGATTGTCGCGGATATGCCGAAGACCAGGTCGGGCAAGATCATGCGCCGGGTCATCGCGTCTATCTCCAACTTCGCCGACGTCGGGGACGTCACCACCCTGGCCAACCCCGAGATCGTCGACAGCATCCGGCACCACGTTCAGAGCCAGAAGGTCGCCAGGGACGACGTGCCGCGCGAGCTGACCGAGCTCGAGTACGAGGAGATCAAGAAGTTCGGCGAGGCCTAGGCGCCGCTGGCGCCGCTGGGCACGGACTCGGCCAGCTGCGCCGGCTCCGGCCTGTCCTTCCGGCGCTGGACGAGCACGAACCAGACCAGCCCGGCCGCTGTTCCGAGGCAGGCGATGAAGAAGTTCAGCCGCAGCCCGAGGAAATGCGCGGACGAGTCGATCCGCACCGACTCCTCGAAGATCCGGAACGCCGAGTACCCGGCCACGTACAGCGCGAACAGCCCCCAGGGCCGGATCGTGCGATGGTGGCCCAGCCACACCAGCGCCGCCGCCAGCGCGAGGTCGAAGATCAGCTCGTATAGGAACGTCGGCTGGAACGTCGGGTACTGCGTGAAGTGGGCCGGCCGGAACTGCGGGGCGATCTGCAGGCCCCAGGGCAGGCTGGTCGGCTTGCCGAACAGCTCCTGGTTGAAGTAGTTCCCGATCCGCCCGACCGCCTGGGCTACCAGCAGGCCCGGGGCCACGGCGTTGGCGAACGCGCCGGCGCTGACGCCGTGCCGTCGCAGCCGCCAGATGCCCGCGGCCGCCCCGCCCGCGATGCCGCCCCAGATTCCCAGCCCGCCGGTCCACACCGCGAAGACCCCGTACCACACGTGCGGGATGTCGAACGGCGTGGTGATGTCGAAGTAGATCCGCCCGCCGATGATCCCGGCCGGCACCGCCCAGGTGGCCACGTCGGCCACCAGGGCCGGGTCGCCGCCCGCGTTCCGCCACCGCCTACGGGTAATCACGATCGCGAGGGTGATCCCCACCACGTACATCAGCCCGTAGAAGTGAATGAACAGCGAGCCGAGGTGGAACCCGCTCACCGAGGGGCTGGGTATATGCAGCGCCATGGACCGAGCGTAAACCCGAGACGGCGGTGCCCGACGCCGGCGGGCGGGTCAGAGCATCGCGAACTGCCCGCCAGGCCGCGCGCGGGCAGAATGGTTGCAGTCCCGTGATACCACCAGGCCACTCTTGCTTGACTTGGTCGCTACGATGCCCGCTATGACGGCCTTGTTCAGCCGGATCATTCCGATCCTGTTCGTCGCCGACCTTGCGGCCGAACGTGACTTCTACCTCCGGCTGGGCTTCCACGTTACCTACGAGGGCCCCGAGTACCCGGATTTCGCCTCGCTCGGCCACGGCACGGTCGAGTTCGGCATCGAGCGCCGGGACGGGTTCCGCTTCGGCGCTCCGGATCACGTCCTGACCTGGCAGCTCGGCGTCTCCGACATCGACCTGGCCCGCAAGCGGCTCACCGAGGCGGGCGTTCCGTTCCGCGAGGAGCTGATGGCGCCCGCGCCGGACTGGAAGTACCGCGTGCTGCACGCCCGCACGCCGAACGGCTATCACCTGCTGCTCGAGGAGGGCAGCGAGTAGCGAAGGTCCTCGAACCGCTGCCGTACGGTGGCCGCGGTGTCGTCGGGCGGGGCGTCCCACACCTCCTGGCGGAAGATCTCGACCTCGGCGTAGCCGCCGTAGCCCGCGTCCAGGACCTGAGCCGTTATCCAGGCCAGGTCGATGTCCCCGTCGCCGAGATGGCCGCGGCCGAGCTGGGAGTCAGCGGGCAGCGGCAGCACCCAGTCGGCCAGCTGGAAGCCGGCGATCCGGCCGGTGGCGCGGGCAACCTGCTCGGCGAGCTGTGAGTCCCACCAGACGTGGTACGTGTCGATGATGACGCCGACCGCGGGCGCCGGGAACAGCAGCGCCAGGTCGAGCGCGTCGCCGAGCCGGGACACGACGCACCGGTCCGCGCAGAACATCGGGTGCAGGGCCTCCACGCCGAGCCGGACCCCCGCCCGCTCGGCGGCCG
Organism: Streptosporangiaceae bacterium; assembly: GCA_035934395.1. Taxonomy (GTDB): domain Bacteria; phylum Actinomycetota; class Actinomycetes; order Streptosporangiales; family Streptosporangiaceae; genus JASHPR01. The sequence goes on along the minus strand of DASYXX010000627.1, from coordinate 763 downwards.
GCACGAGCTCGGCCACCGCGTCGGTCACCATCCGGCGGGCCAGCCCGAGGTCCCTGCTGCCCGGCACCAGCCCGCCGCTGACCAGGACCAGCACGTCGGCCTCCAGTTCGGCCGCCTCGGCCACGGCCGCCCGGTTGTCGGCCCGCGCGGCCGCCCGGGCCTCGCGGTCGGCGTGGGTAAAGAATCCGCCGCGGCACAGGCTGGACACGTGCAGCCCGGCGGACCGGACGAGAGCGGCCGACCTGGCCAGGCCCAGCTCGGCCACCCGGTGCCGCCACAGGCCTATGGCCGGGATCTCGTGCCGCAGGCACAGGTCGACGGCCCGGTCCAGGCTCAGGTTCTGCACCGTGGCCTGGTTGAGCGAGAGCTGCGGCCGCACGGTCACAGTGTCACCCCGCCGCCGCGGCGAGGTAGCCGGTCATCCGGCTGACGGCCAGACCGGGATCGAGCAGCGCGCCGGCCCCGGCCGCGAGCTCGAAGACCCGGACGAGATGCTCGGGAGCGCGCCGCCGCTGCAGGTTGCCGAGCATCACGAAGTGCGGCTGCAGGCCGTTGAGCCAGGCCAGGAACGCGACGCCGACCTTGTAGTGGGACGTCGGCTTCTCGAAGATCACCCGGCTCAGCGGCATGGTCGGGCCGATGGCCGCGTCATAGCCGGCCAGGTCTCCGGCGTCCAGGGCCCGCAGCGCCGCGGCCGCCGGGGCGGTGACCGCGGCGAACGCGCCCAGCAGCGCGTCGCTGTGCCGCGCGCGGCCCGGCGGCG
>DASYXX010000621.1:0-10732 GCA_035934395.1 Streptosporangiaceae bacterium | reverse complement strand
GGTTCCGGCCCTCCCAGACGCGGTTCGCGACGTCGCTGATCGAGCGGGAGGCCCGCAAGGCCGGCTACCCGACCTGCGTGTCCTACGTCGTGGACTCGCTCGACTACACCGATCCGGGGCCGGACGCGGTCGTGGCCCACGTCCTGGGAGGGGTCCGGCCAGGGTCGATCATCAGCATGCATCTCGGGCACCCCGGCACCGTAACGGCCCTGCCCGCTATCCTGCGCGGCCTGGCGGCCCGGCGGCTGCGGCCGGTTACCCTGACCGAGATGCTGGCCGCCCGATGACTGGCGTTGCCGGACGCGGGTGGGGGATAACGCCGCCGTGAGAATCGCGACAAGAGGCATACATCGGTCAGCGGATCCACGGGCCGGGCGCTGGCCCTGGCTCGCGGGTCTCGCCGTGGCCGTCGTGGCTCTGGCCGCGGTCGTCACGGTTGCCCTCCGGGCGGGAGCGGGCCGCGACAACGCCGCGCCGCCTCCCGCGCCGCACCGGACCTCGGCGCCCGCCCGGCACGGGGTCACGTCGCCGCCGGCGCCGCATCCGGCGGCCAGCTGGCCGGTCGCGAGCGCCGTGGCTAACCTGTCGGTGCCGCTGCCGGGAATGCCGCCGGTGACCGACCCGGCGAACATCTACGCCGCGGCCGGGCCGAACATGCTCAGCCCGGCGGTACGCGGGATGCCCTTCCGGATCTACGTGCCGAACAGCGGCGGATCCACCGTGACCGTCATCAACCCGGCTACCCACCGGGTGATCGGCAGCTACCAGACCGGCCTGAACCCGCAGCACGTCGTGCCCGGCTACGACATGCAGATGCTGTACGCGACCAACGACAAGGCCAGCAGCCTTACCCCGATCAATCCTCGCACCGGCCAGCGGGCGGGCCCGAACATCCCGGTGGACGATCCGTACAACATGTACTTCACCCCGGACGGGCGCTACGCAGTCGTGGTCGCGGAAGCCCGCCAGCACCTGGATTTCCGCGACCCGCACAGCTTCGCGCTCGAGCACCGGGTCGCGGTGGACTGCGCGGGCGTCGACCACATCGACTTCGCGGCCAGCGGGGCCTACCTGATCGCCACCTGCGAGTTCTCCGGCCGCCTGGTCCGGGTCGACCTGCACACGCTGAAGATCGCCGGCTACCTGAGCCTGCCGGGCTCGGCGCCGCAGGACATCAAGGTGGACCCCGCGGGGCACACGTTCTACGTCGCGGACAAGAACCACGCCGGCGTCTGGCTGATCGGCGCCGCGACGTTCCGGCCGACCGGGTTCATCCCCACCGGCCCGGACGCGCACGGCCTGTACCCGAGCCGCGACGCCCGCTACCTGTACGTGACCAACCGCGGCAACGGCTCGGTCTCCGTGATCGACTTCGCGATCAGGAAGATCGTCACCACCTGGCGGATCCCGGGCGGGGGCAGCCCGGACATGGGCGGGCTCTCGCCGGACGGCAAGGTGCTGTGGCTGTCTGGCCGATATGACTCGGTCGTGTACGCGATCTCCACGACAACCGGCCGCCTGCTGGCCAGGATCCCGGTCGGCGTCTCGCCGCACGGGCTGTGCGTGTGGCCCCAGCCGGGCCGGTACTCCCTGGGCCACACCGGGATCCCCCGGTGATCCGCCCGAGATGGTGCCTGGCCGAGCTGGCCCTGCTGGCCGCGCTCGCAGGGTCGGCTCCGGCGGCCGGGGCGGACGCGGCCAGGGCCGACGATGTCACCGCCCGCCTGGGCAGCCTCACGGTCAGCGCCACCGTGCTGCGCCCCGGGCCATCGGGCACGCTGACCGCCAGCCTGCAGGTCACCACCAGCGCCCAGCCCTCGGATCAGCTCGACGCCGCGATCGCCGCGGGCGGCGCGCCGGTGGCCGTCTATCACGGGCGGGTCAGCGTCGGTGAGATCCCGGACCTGGCCAGCTGCGACATCGGCCAGCCCCCGCCGGCCGTGGTGGACCGCTGGCTGCACTACGGGCCGCTGCTGGTGCCCGGGCGCTCCGGCGGCGCGTCGCCGCCCGCGGACGCGACCCTGACCGTGCAGCCAGTCGGGCCCCTGCGGCCGGGCGGGAGCCTGGCGATCACCCTGTACTTCGCGCGCGCCGGCTCCCTTACCCTGCGCCTGCCGGTCGAATCGGCCGCCCGGTCAGCCACGCGACGGGGCTGAGCGCCTCGGCCGCGGTCCAGGTACTGGGGTCCGGGTGGCTGAGGTTGCGGCGGCCCTGGGCGCTGAGGAAGTGGCGCAGGGCAGGCACGATGGGCGCCCCGGTGGCGTTGGGCGAGCCCACGACCCCGAACCGCTCCCGCCCCCTGGCGTCCAGGTAGAACAGGGCGTCCTGGTGCGACACGTCGTAGGTCAGCGGCTTGCCGGTCAGCCAGTCCACCCCCGGCGGCCCGTCTTCGGCGACCTGCTGATGCCAGACGCCGAAGTACCGCCAGATCCGCTCGATCACGGCCGGGCTGCCGGTGAGCAGGGACCAGTTCGGCGGGGCCCCGACCAGCTTGCGGTACGCGCGGAGCCGGGACGGGGTGTCGCGGCCCGGGTCGACGGTGAGCTCGACGAAGCGGACCCGGCGGGCCAGCCCGGCCGCGGTGACCGCGCGGTCCATCATCAGCAGGTTGCCCGTCGTCAGCGGGCACGTCTCCTGGCAGAGGGTGAGGAAGTCCGCCAGCACGACCACCTGGCCGTGCAGCGCGGCCAGGCTCGTCACCTGGCCCGAGTCCGTCGTGAGCGGCAGCTCCGCGACCGACGTCGGCACCGGCTTGTCCAGGACCGTGCCGAGGTAGGCCGACGGCGGACCCGGAACGCCCGAGGCGCCGGCACCGCCGCCGCACCCGGCCAGTCCCAGCGACGCGGCCGCCAGCGCGGCTGCGAGCAGCCCAGGGCAGCGTCGCACCATGCCTTCCATTCTCGGTGACCGAGCGCCGCCAGGCGACCACGACCAGGCAACCGGGTGCGCTCAGTCCCGCGCCTGACCCGGCCCGGACGCGCGCCGGGCCCCGCGGGACTCGCGCTGGTCCCGCGCGTCCGCCGCCCGGCGGGTTGGGTAGTAGCTCCGCCTCTTGCTGAAGTGCCGCCGCGGAGGCGGCGGCGGTCCTCCGAGAAGGTCGCGCAGCCAGGCGAGCAGCGCGCGCTTCGGCCGGGAACGGACCATCTCATTCCCCCGCGACGACGAGGTGGCGGGTGCAGATCGGCCCGGCCACGGCCTGCTCCACGGCGACGACGACGATTCCCCGCAGGGGCTGCACCGCGGCGTCGTCTTACGGCGCGGGAACGAGGCTCGGGCGCCCGACGTCACCCCGCCGGAACACCTCGACGTCCTCGGCCGAGGCGGCGGGCACGGCGGCAGCGGCGAGGGCGTGCGCCTTGAAGGCCCGGGCGGCGCGGCTCAGCCGGTGCGACAGCGGCTGGGCCCTGTCGCCCCGCTCCTCCGGCCGGATGTCGCCCCAGAACCTGACCTCGGCCTGGCCCTCGTCGAATGCCCGGTGCACCATCCGGCGAACCCGCGCGTCGGACTCGTACAGGTCCTCCCGGACCGCGATGGCCTGCAGGCAGGGACCGAGCACCGGCAGTGCCAGCGTGCTCTCCAGGTCGCGGCCGCGGACCCCGAGGATCTCGAGCGGCCGGGAATCGCTGTGGTCAGCGGTGATGACCGTGACATCCCAGCCGGCCATCACCTGGTCGAACAGCCACCCTCCCGCGGACTGAACCACCTCGACCGTGCTGGGCGCGAGCGCCGCGAGCCGCGGCCTCAGGGAGTGCTTGATGGGAGGCTGAGCACCCGGGCGAGCGAGCTCGTGTACTCGCGGAACGCTTCGTCTAGCGGAATCGAAGGATCGAGCAGCCATGATGTCTCTATTCCGTTGAGAAAGGCGACGATCTCCACGGCCTTCAGGACCGGGTCTACGTCGGTCCGGTAACGGCCGGCACGCTGGCCCCTGCGGATGCCCTCGGCCACCCAGTCGATCCCGGACCGGTACCTGCGCAGGAAGCGGCCGTGCAGCGGCGCCTCGGGATCGAGGTTCTCCATCCGGAGAACGCCGAGCGTGCCGATCAGCTCGGGCGCCCGCTTGAACCGCTCGGTGACCCTCCCGAGCTGCTCGATGAGGTCGCCCGACAGGTCGGCGTTGGCCTCGTCGTCGGCATCGCGCGCGTCAAGCACCGCGTTGAGCAGCTGCTCCTTGGACTCGAAATGGTGCAGCAGGCCCGCCTGGCTGACCCCGGCCTCCTGGGCGATCTGGGCGAGCGTGGTGCCGCGGGCCCCGTTCCGCGATAGCAGCCGCTCCGCGACGTCCAGGATCCGCTGCCTCCGGTCCTCGCCTTTGGCCAGGAGCGTGGCATAGGGCCTCTGATCGGGCACCCCGCTCCCTCCGGGCTCCAGGTAACCAACCTACTGAACGCACACTAGGTTAGTTACCAGACCGTGACAAGGGGAAACGTGCGGGTAACATCACGTTCGCGCGGTTCGGCACCCTTACCAGCCCAGCCGGCCCGCGCCCGACACCAGCGACCTGGCGATGACCAGGCGCTGAATGTCGTTGGTCCCCTCGCCGATGGCCATGAGCGGGGCGTCGCGGTACAGCCGCTCGACCACGAACTCGGCCGAGTAACCGTAGCCGCCGTGGATGCGCATCGATTCCAGCGCGCACTTGAGCGCGACCTCGGAGGCGTACATCTTCGCCATGCCCGCCTCCAGGTCCACGCGGCCCCCGGTCGCCTGTGACCTGGCCGCCGCCCAGTACGTCAGCAGCCGGGCGGCCTGGATCTCGGTGGCCATGTCGGCGAGCTTCAGCTGGATGGCCTGGAAATCCGCGATCGGCCGGCCGAACGCCTCGCGGGCGCGCGCGTAGCCGAGCGCCGCGTCGTAGGCGGCCTGCGCGACGCCGACCGCGCGGGCCGCGATGTTGATCCGGCCGATTTCCAGCCCGCCCAGCACCTGCTGCAGGCCGCGGCCCTCCTCGCCGCCCAGCAGGTTCTCGGCCGGCACGCGCACCTTGTCGAGCACGAGCTCGCAGGTCTCCGGCCCCTTGTAGCCGAGCTTGGGGAGATCACGGGTCACGGTGAAGCCGGGCGCGGCGGTCTCCACGAGCAGGACCGACATCGCGTGGTGCGCCCGCTCTGCCCGCCCCGTCTTGACCAGGACCGGCAGCAGGCCGGCGACCCGGGCGTTCGTGATCCAGGTCTTCGTCCCCGACACGATGTAGTCCCCGCCCGCCCCCCCGCCGCCCGTCCCCCCGCGGCCCGCCCCCGCGTCCCCGTCCCGGACGGCCATGGTGGCGATCCCCTGCAGGTCGGTTCCCGCGCCCGGCTCGGTCAGCGCGATTCCCGACCGCAGCTCCCCGCTCGCCATCGCGGGCAGGTACCGCTCCCGCTGCGCGGGCGTGCCGTGGCGCGCGACCAGCCAGCAGGCGACCGAGTGCGGGCCGATCAGCCCGGCCGCCCCCAGCCAGGCACGGGCGATCTCCTCGAAGGCCAGCGCGTAGGAGACCCGGTCGGCGGCGAGCCCGCCGTATTCCTCGGGCACGTTGAGGCCGAACAGCCCCAGTTCCCGCAGCCGGGCGACGATCTCCGCCGGGTACCGCCCGGTCCGCTCCCATTCGGGCGCGACCGGCATGATCTCCTTATCGGCGAAGTCCCGCAGCGTCTGCCGAAACAGCCGCTGCTCGTCGCTGAGCTCAAAGTCCAATCGCGTTCACTGTGCCTTCCGCTCGCCTCCGGGGCGCCCTTTGCCCCTCCGGCTCGCTACTTCCCGGTCCACGCCGGCGGCCTGCGCTCGGCGAACGCCCGTGCGCCCTCCGCCGCGTCGGCGCTGCGGAAGACCGCCTCGACCTCGGCCGGCTCGCCCCACCGGCGCTCCCGAATCAGTTTCTTCGTAACGGTAATCGCCAGCGGTGCGTTGGCCGCGATCTGCTGGGCCAGCGCGAGCGCCTCGTCCAGCACCTGGGCCGCCGGGACGACGCGGTTCACCAGCCCGATCTCGCAGGCACGCGCGGCCGTGACCGGCTCGCCGGTGAGCCCCATCTCGAGCGCGACGGCCAGGGGGATCCGGTCCGCCAGCGTGGTGCCGCCGCCCGCGGCGAACAGCCCCCGCTTGACCTCGGCGATGCCGAGCCTCGCATCGTCGGCGGCGACGATCAGGTCGCAGGCCAGCAGCAGCTCGAAGCCGCCCGCCACCGCGGGGCCGTTCACGGCCGCGACGATGGGGGTGGCAACGCCGTCGCGGTTGAACCAGACCAGGCCGTCGAACTTGCCGCCGCGCGTGAACGCCTTCAGGTCGAGCCCGGCGCAGAAGGCCGGCCCCGCCCCGGTCAGGACGATCGCCCGGATCTCCGGGTCGGCATCGGCGCCGCGCAGCACCGCCGACAGCTCGTTGATCAGCTCGGGATTGAGCGCGTTGCGCGCCTGCGGCCGGTTCATGGTCGCGACCAGCACGTGGCCGACCCGCTCGGTCAGGACCAGGTCGCACTGTGCTTCCATGCTCGCCTCCGGGCGCCCAGAAGACGCCGCCTTCCCTCGTCGCTCGTCGCTTCGCTCCTCGCTCCTCAGTCCAGACGGCGCCGCGCCCTCCGGCTCGCTCATGAGCGTGCCGCTGCCGCGACGGCCGCCTGGGCCCGGGTACGGTAGCCGGCGAGCTTCTCCTCGGGCGTGATGATCCGGTGGCTGCGGGACCGGATCGAGACGTCATGGCCCTCGGCCTCCCGGCGCAGGGCGCCGACGGTCGCCTGGTCGCGGGGGACGTGCCGGAACGGGTCGAACGAGTACCAGCGCATGGCATTCTCGTGGGTCATCTTGGCTATGTCCTCGTCAGGCACCTGGCAGTCCTGCAGCACCCGCCACAACTGCTCCGGCGCGCCGGGCCACATGGAGTCGCTGTGCGGATAGTCGCACTCCCAGCAGATGTTGTCGATGCCGATGTCATGGCGCAGCCGCACCCCCATCGGGTCGCTGATGAAGCAGGTCAGGAAGTGCTCACGGAACACCTCGCTGGGCAGCTTCCCGCCGAAATCCTGCATGGTCCAGGTCGAGTGCATCTCGTACGTGCGGTCCACCCGCTCCAGGAAATACGGGATCCACCCCGTCCCGCCCTCCGACAGCGCGATCTTGATCTCGGGGTACTGCTTGATCACCCGCGACCACAGCAGGTCCGCAGCGGCCGAGACGATGTTCATCGGCTGCAGCGTGATCATGACGTCCGGCGGGGCGTCAACGGCCGGGACCGCCAGCCGCCCCGAGGAGCCGATGTGCACGTTCAGCACGGTCCCGGTGTCGCACAGCGCCCGCCACAGCGGATCCCAGTGCTCGCTGTGGAAGCTCGGATACCCCATGACCGCCGGGTTCTCCGAGAACGTCAGCGAGCGGCAGCCCTTGGCGGCCACCCGCCGCACCTCGTCGGCGCACGCCTGCGGGTCCCAGATCGCCGGCAGCGCCATGGGGATGAACCGGCCCGGATACGCCGCGCACCATTCATCGATGTGCCAGTCGTTGTAGGCCTGCACCAGCGCCCGCGAGAAATCGGAGTCATCGGTGGCGAACAGCCGCGCCGCGAATCCCGGGAACGACGGGAAGTTCATCGACGCCAGGATCCCGCCCGCGTTCATGTCCTTGACCCGCTCGTGCACGTCATAGCAGCCTGGCCGGATCTCATCCAGCCCCTGCGGCTCCAGCCCGTACTCCTCCTTCGGCCGCCCCGCCACCGCGTTCAGCGCCGCATTGGGGATCACGGTGTCGCGGAACTGCCACACGTCCGTGCCGTCATCGCGGTGCACCAGCCGCGGCGCGTCGCCCGCATACCGCGCCGGAAGATGGTTCACGAACATGTCCGGCGGCTCAATGATGTGATCGTCCACGCTGATCAGGATCAGATCGTCGCGCTCCATCGAGCGGCCCCTTTCGGTCGGATGCGGGCCGCGGCGGCCCCCTCCCCCTGCTGAGAAAACTAGCTTCTCTACCAGAGAGAATCAAGTATTCATAACGGAGGCCGGCCGGGCATGGCCGGATAGCGCAGCGAAGCGACGACCGGCCACGAGCCGGGATGCGTCGCCAGCCTTGCGGGTCGCGAGAGAGGCCCAGGCGGGCACCTGTGCCGCAGCGCCCTGCGGTTCGTCCGGTACCCCACCCCGACCTGGCTCAGCTTGCTGACAAGGGGTCAGCGCGGGCCGCGAGGCCGCAGGTGGCCCGGCGCCGCCGTTTGGGGGCCATCGACCACACGGCCAGGCCGCACGGAAAGCGGTAAAAGCCGCATAACGGGCGGCCGTTGGCCCGGTGGCGGGGCGGTCGCGCAAGCAGCGGGCGTTGACGCGGCGACGCACATGTGAAAACCTGCCATTACAAATTGGAGAATAGCATTCTCGCATTCGGAAGGGGACCCGTGCTCACGCTCCAGGCCGCCGGGCTGCTCGACCTCGACGCGGGGGAGATCGTCCGGCCGGGGATCCTGCGGATCGAGGGCGAGCGCATCGCCGGGGTCGGCGGCCGGAGGGAAGGAGGGCAGAGGGAGGGAGGGCGGGAGGACGAGGTGCTCGATCTCGGCGAGCTGATCCTGCTGCCCGGCCTGATGGACATGGAGGTCAACCTGCTGATGGGCGGGCGGGGCGAGACCGCCGCGTACTCCCCTGTCCAGGACGACCCGCCGCTGCGGATGCTGCGCGCGGTCGGCAACGCCCGCCGCACGCTGCGAGCCGGCTTCACGACCGTCCGCAACCTGGGGCTGTTCGTGAAGACGGGAGGCTACCTGCTGGACGTCGCGCTGGCCAAGGCGATCGACGCCGGCTGGATCGACGGCCCCCGGGTGGTGCCGGCGGGACACGCGATCACCCCGACGGGCGGGCATCTCGACCCCACGATGTTCGCGGCCTTCGCACCGGGCGTGCTGCCGATGACCGTGGAGGAGGGGATCGCCGACGGGGTCGACCAGGTGCGCCGGGCGGTCCGGTACCAGATCAAGCACGGCGCCCGGCTCATCAAGGTGTGCGCCTCGGGCGGGGTCATGTCGCACACCGGGCTGCCGGGCGCGCAGCACTACTCCGACGAGGAGCTTCGCGCGATCGTGGACGAGGCGCACCGCCGCGGCCTGCGGGTCGCGGCGCATACGCACGGCGCGGACGCGGTGCGGGCCGCCGTCGAGGCGGGCATCGACTGCATCGAGCACGGCTTCCTGATCGACGACGAGGCCATCGCGCTGATGGTCGAGCGCGGGACCTTCCTCGTGCCGACCACGTTCCTGGCCGACGCCATGGACGTCTCCCAGGCGGCGCCCGAGCTGCAGGCCAAGGCGGCCGAGATGTTCCCGCGCGCCCGCGAGTCGGTGCGGGCCGCCTACGCGGCCGGGGTGCGCATCGCGGTGGGCACCGACGCGCCGGCGATCCCGCACGGCCGGAACGCGGGCGAGCTGGTCGCGCTGGTCAGCCGGGGGCTGAGCCCGCTGGCCGTGCTGCGGGCCGCGACCGTCACGGCCGCCGAGCTCATCGACGTCACCGACCGGGGACGCCTGGCCGAGGGGCTGCTCGCCGACATCATCGGCGTGCCGGGCGACCCGCTGCAGGACATCGCCGTCACGCAGGATGTGCGGTTCGTGATGAAGGGCGGGAAGACGTTTGTCCGCTGATGACCTTATGTCCGGGAGGGGCAGGTACAGCATGCAGAAAATGAGAACTCCGGTCTCACGCTTGCCCGGTGTGCGCACAGCAAGTTGGCAGGTGGACTACCGGAACCCTGCAGTAAAGTTCTACCTATGGCGCAGAATACGGGCCCGCTCGTGAGCACGGAGGTCGAGGAGCCTGCCTGGAAGCAGCGCGCGGTCGAGCGCTCCACCCGGGCGGCGAAGCTCCGGGCCGAGCAGAGGGTGCAGCGATTCCTCGACGCCGCCCAGGCGATCATCACCGAGAAGGACAACACCGACTTCACGGTGCAGGAGGTCGTCGACCGGTCGCGCCAGTCGCTGCGGAGCTTCTACCAGCACTTCGACGGCAAGCACGAGCTGCTGCTCGCGTTGTTCGAAGACGCACTGCGCCGCGCCACCGACCAGATCCGCGCCGCCGCATCGGGCCAGTCCGATCCGCTCGACCGGCTCAGGGTCGCGGTCCAGCTGCTGTTCGAGCTGTGCCGCCCCGACCCGGCCGCACGCCGCCCGCTGTTCACCGATTTCGCCCCGCAGCTGCTGCTCACCCACCCTGCCGAGGTCAAGGTGGCGCACGCGCCGCTGCTCGCGCTGCTGACCGAGCTGATGACGCAGGTCGAGGCCGCCGGCCAGCTACGCCCCTCGATCAAGCCCCGCCGCGCGGCCGCGCTGACCATGCAGACCGTCATGTTCGTCGCGCAGTCCAGCGAGGTCTCCGACTCCGAGAGCGCGCACTCGCTGAGCTCCGAGGAGGTCTGGGACTTCTGCGCCAGGGGATTCGCCGCCGCGTAGCCGCCGGTCAGCACGTCACCGCCGCCGGCCCGGCCGACGGCCAGCTGGTACCGAGTCTCGTTAGAATCTCAGCCTGTTCAGCTTCCCGGTGTCGGGCCAGTAGGATGCAACGACCTGCGGCTGCACGTCCTGGCCGAGCTCGCAGTCACCGCGTTCAGCCTGGCCGGCCGGCACTGGGTCCGCCGCGACGGCGGCGGCGGCCGCCGGGCGCTCCTGGCCCGCCTTGACGACGCGGTCCGGGCCATCCCGGCCAGCCTCGACCTCGCCGCGCCCGCCTAGGCGCCGCGCCCCACGCCTACGCGGTCTCCAGCTCGGCCAGCAGTACCCGGCGCAG
>DASYXX010000511.1:0-4265 GCA_035934395.1 Streptosporangiaceae bacterium | reverse complement strand
CAGGCGCCGATGACGGCCTTCCGGTGTCGCGCGCTCCAGCAGGCGATGCGCTCCACGGTCGGCCTGCGGACGTTTAGCACGGGAGCCTCGCCGGGTGGGGGGCCGCACCTGACACCGGTGTCAGGTGCGGGGTCTCCCCAGAGCCTAACCTGACACGCGTGTCAGGCGCGAGGCTTTCGCCGAGATCGGGCGGCCGGGGAGCCACGACAGCCAGCGCGGCAGGTACCAGCTCCGCTCCCCCAGCAGGGACATGGCCGCGGGCAGCAGGATCCCGCGGACCACGGTCGCGTCGATGAGCACCGCGGCGGCCAGGCCCACGCCGAGCGTCTTGGTGTCGACGATCGGCAGCGTGGCCAGGATGGAGAACACCGCGACCATGATGACGGCGGCGCTTGTCACCACCCCGGCGCTGCTGGAGACGCCGCCGACCACGGCGTCCCGGGTGCTGGCCCCGCGCGTGCGCAGCTCGCGGATCCGGCTGAGGATGAACACGTGGTAGTCCATGCTCAGCCCGAACAGCAGCACGAACATGAACATGGGTATCCACCAGATGATCCCGCCGAACGATGTGTAGGCGAGCGGCCCCTGCAGCCGGCCGTCCTGGAAGATCAGCGTGATCAGGCCGTACCCCGCGCCCACCGAGAGCAGGTTCAGCGCGATCGAGACCAGCGGGATCGCGACCGAGCGGAACGCCACGAGCAGCAGCAGGAAGGCCAGCACGACCACGAACGCGACCACCATGGGGGTGGCCGAGTGCATGGCCGCCGTGTCGTCGTGGCTCTGTGCCGTGTCCCCCGCCACGGCGTAGCTGATGCCGCCCACCTTGCCCAGCGTGGCGGGCAGCACCTGGCTGCGCAGGGTGAGCAGGGCGCGGTTCGACGCCGCGTCCCCGCCGTTGCCGGCCAGCGGGACGTCGATGATCAGCCCGCGGCCGTCCGCGACCGGGATCGCGGTGACCGGCGCGTGGATCGCCCCGCCTGGCCCGTCGGTCGCTGCCCGGGCCTGTAGCGCGCCGATCGCGGCCCGCATCGCCGGCCCGGTGAGGTCCCGGCCCGTCACCACAACCTGCGCCGGAGACGGCGTCTGCGGGAACGCCTGGTCGACGCGGTCGACGGTCTGCAGCACCGGAGATCCGGCGGGCAGGTCGATCGCGGGGCTGCCGAGCCGCATCCCGAGCGCTGGCGCGGCGAGCGCGAGCAGCGCGACGGCCGCCGCCCCGCCGAAGATGATCGGACGCCGCACGACCTGGCGTACCACGGCTGCCCAGAGCCGCGACGGGCGCGCGGCGGTCCGCCTGCGGCCGAGGAACGGGATGCGGCCCCGGTCGGCCCGCGGCCCGAGCCAGGACAGCAGGGCCGGCAGCACGGTCAGCGAGCCGAGCACCGCGACGCCGACCACCGCGATCGTGCCGAGCGCGACACCGGTGAACACGTCTGCCCGGGTCACGAACAGGCCCGCCAGGGCGATCATGACGGTCAGCCCGGACACCAGGATCGCGCGCCCCGAGGTGCCGGCGGCGATCCGCAGGGCCTCGCGGGTGTCGCGCCCGGCGGCGCGCTCCTCGCGCTCGCGGCGCAGGTAGAACAGGGAGTAGTCGACGCCGACGGCCATCCCGATGATCAGCACCACCTCGGACGTGCTGGACCCGACCGGCAGCCAGCGGCTGACGACGGTCAGCAGCGACAGCGCGGTCATCACCGAGGTGGCGGCCAGCAGCAACGGGATGCCCGCGGCGATCAGCGCGCCGAACACGAGCAGCAGCAGGATCAGCGTGATCGGCACCGATGTCGCCTCGGCCTTGCGGAACCCGCCGTCCAGGACCGCGTTGATGGCCCGGCCGAAGCTCGCGTCGCCGCCCTCGGCGATCCGCAGGCCCGGATACCTCGCCTGGACCGCCGCGACCGCGTTCAGCGCGGGTGCCACGGCCGTGACCTGGTCGGCCGCCGGGCCGGGGACCTGGAACGTGACCAGGGCGCTGCGCCCGTCGACAGAGACCAGGGCCCGGTCGGCCAGCGCAGACCTGATGTCAGCGGCCGCGCCGGGGAGCCTGGCCAGAGCGCTCACGACCTGCCGCGCCGCCTGCCGCATCTCCGGGTCAGTGGCGAACGTATGGCCGGGCGACCGGGCCTGGATCAGGACGTCCTCTACGGCCGGGGCCACGACGCCCAGCCCGTGCAGGGTCCGCTCGGCCTGGCCGGCCTGGCCGGCGTCGTAGGCAGGCTGGCTCCTGGTGCCCAGGGCCTGGCCGCCGAGGAACACGACGGCGACCAGGGCCAGCCAGCCGAACACGGCGGTCTTGCGGTGCCGCGCGCTCCACCCGGCGATCCGCTCCACCATCGGTGCGCGGGTGCGCAGGTGCCCGTCCCGGCTGTGTTGGTAGTGGCCGGCCGGGCTGGCGAGGGGCAATACTTGGGTTTGCGGCTGGTTCATCATGGCCTCATTTCCGTGGTGTCTGGTGTGGCTGGTCGCTGCGTTGCCCTCGCCCGTGAGCTGCCACTCGCGGGCGGGGGCGCTTGGTCGGCGGGAGGTCAGCCGGTACGGCCGACCGGGCTGCCCCCGTTCTGGACGGGGACGTCCAGCGGGCCCAGCGGGCCTGGGCCCGCGAGCACGTCCTTGGCCTCGGCCAGCGGGTCGGTCGGGGCGCGGAGCAGGGAGCGCGCGACCGCGGCGTGGGCGCGCGCGGTGATCACCAGGACGTAGCTGAACATCAGGAACAGGACGAGGAAGACGGCGGAGGCCAGCAGCGCCCTGGGCAGGGTGTCGACGTACAGGCCGACCCCGCCGGGCCCGTTCGGGCCGTGCGGGAAGTAGCCGAGCGTGACGCCGTGGATGGTCGTCGTGCTGGTGTACCCGAGCCCGGCGTTGCCCCGCGGCGCCCAGTACCAGGCCGGCAGGGTGACCCCGGCCAGGAACGTCAGCCAGACCGCGAGCACGACCGTGTCGAGGATGAGCAGCGGCACCCAGAGCCCGATCATGTAGGCGACGTCATGCCAGGTGGCCGTGTCCCGCCAGCGGGTCCTGACCTGGGCCATGATGCCCGTGCCGGCGGCCGCGCGGTACCCGCCGCGGGCCTGGGCGGTGAGCACCTGCCGCAGCCGGGCGCGCTCGATGTCCGCGCCCCAGCGCAGGACGGCCGACGCCGCGACCAGGAGCGGGAGCCCGGCCAGGGTGATCGCGAACGTGGCCGCCGTGACCGTCACGGTGAACGTCGCGGCGAACAGCACCCAGCCGGTGACGAAGACGTAGCCGGCCAGGTACCAGGCGGCGCGCCAGGGGCTGGCCGAGACCGCGAGCCGCAGCGGGTTCCGGTACAGGCTCAGCCGCGTGTCGCCCGGGCGCCCGCGGACCGTGGCGCTCATCCGACCTCCCGCATCAGCTGCTCCACGGCCTGCACCTTCTCGGTCAGCTTGGCCAGCTGGCCGCGCAGCTCCTGCTGGTTGGCCACCGCGTCCTCGGCGAGCTTGCGGTAGTGGGCCATCGCGACCGCGTCCGCGCGGTGGGCCTGCAGCCGGAAGTAGGAGGCCACGATCAGGGCGATCACTAGCCCGATGCCGACCGGGATGCCGACCGCGATGACGATCGCCGTGTAGTTCGTGCCGTTCGAGGCCAGCACATCAATGCCGGTCATGTGTCGCTCTCCTTTATCTGGCCGTCTCGCTGCTCGTCGGTCGGGGGATCCTGGCTGCCCGCCCGCAGCGCCTCGGTGATGACCTCCGCGGTCAGCCGCAGCTCGAACGGCGCAAGCTCGAAGTACTTCATGGCCTTCCCGTCCTCGGACAGTTCCAGGTGGCCGGTCACGATGCCTGCCTTCTCCAGCCGGTCCAGGTGCATGTACAGCAGCGGCCGGGAGATCCCGAGCCTGCGAGCCAGCTCGCTGACGTGCACCCGCCCGCCCGCAAGCTCGGCGATGACCCGCAGCCGCAGCGGGTTGGCCACGGCCGTGAGGATGGCGAGCAGCTCATTCTCGGTGAGCGGCTCGGTCTCGTGGGTCAGCGTCGGCTCCTGAGCCTGTCAGTTGAAACTTACATGTGTACCTGTCAGCTAGAACTTACACATGACTGGTCCGGCCTGTCAACGATGTTTCACTGCCAGGTGAGGCTGCTCGGCTGAGGCGGGTCCGCGATGATAGCGCCATGGGACAGCTGATCCTGCTCCGGCACGGCGAGACCGAGTGGAGCGCGTCCGGCCGGCACACCGGCCGAACCGACATCCCGCTCACCGCCCGCGGCGAGGCGGCCGCCGCGGCGCTGGCCCCGGCGCTGGAG
>DASYXX010000618.1:0-4020 GCA_035934395.1 Streptosporangiaceae bacterium | reverse complement strand
CAAGGACAGCGGAGCCGAGAGCGGCATCGGATTCGACTGGTTCCGCAACGGCACGCCGGTGCGGACGTGGCACGCGGAAAGCCGGGCGCCAGCTGACCCGCCGGGCGCGCCTGGTCCTGCTTCGCATGGCCTAGGACCCCCGCGGTGTTCACCGGCAGCGCTGCCCAGACGCCGCCATCCACGTCGTGAACGTCTCGACCCGGGCTCGAATGCGATGAGGGGCCCGTCTCAGACGCCGCCAGCGAACGCGCGGGCCCGCCTCGTCACCGTCATATCAGGCCTCCCGGCGTTAGCGCGGTTGTCCTACACGTTGAAGCGGAACTCGACGACGTCGCCGTCGCGCATCACGTAGTCGCGGCCCTCGATCCGGGCCTTGCCCGCGGCCCGCGCGGCCGCGATCGACCCGGCGGTCATCAGGTCATCGAACGACACGACCTCGGCCTTGATGAACCCGCGCTGGAAGTCGGTGTGGATCACCCCGGCCGCCTCCGGCGCCGTCGCGCCGGCCCGGATCGTCCACGCCCGGGCCTCCTTGGGCCCCGCGGTCAGGAACGTGGACAGGCCCAGCGCGGCAAAGCCGGCCTTGGCCAGCCGCGCCAGCCCCGGCTCGCCCAGGCCGAGCCCGGCCATGAACTCGGCCGCCTCGTCCTCCGGCAGCTCGGCAAGCTCGGCCTCGGTCTTCGCGTCCAGGAACACCGACTCCGCGGGAGCCACCAGCGCGGACAGCCGTTCCCGCAATGCCTCGTCCTCGAGCTCGGCCTCGTCCTCGTTGAACGCGTACACGAACGGCTTGGCCGTCAGCAGCTGCAGCTCACGCACGTCGGCCAGGTCGATGCCGGCCGCCGCCGCCCCGGCGAACAGGGTCGACCCGCCGTCGAGCACCTGCTCGGCTTTGGCGGCGGCGTCGGCCGCGCGCTGCCTGGCGGGGTCCCTGGCGAATTTCGCCTCCTTGGCCAGCCTCGGGGCGGCCTTCTCCAGCGTCTGCAGGTCGGCCAGGATCAGCTCGGTCACGACCGTCTCGATGTCACGCTCCGGGGACACGTCGCCGTCCACGTGGCTGACGTCCGGGTCAGTGAAAACGCGCACCACCTGGCAGATGGCGTCGGTTTCCCGGATATGGGCCAGGAACTGGTTGCCCAGGCCCTGCCCCTGCGAGGCGCCGCGGCCCAGGCCCGCGATGTCCACGAACCGGACCGTGGCCGGTACGATCCTGGCCGAGTCGTACAGCCCCGCCAGCGCGGCCAGGCGCGGGTCCGGAATGCCCACGACGCCGACGTTGGGCTCGATGGTGGCGAACGGGTAGCTGGAAGCCACCGCGCTGGCCCGCGTCAGCGCGTTGAACAGGGTGGACTTGCCGACGTTGGGCAGGCCGGCGATCCCGATGGACAGGCTCACTCCGGCGAGTCTAGAGCGCCGCGGGGCCGGGCGTGTCCAGGCCGCGGGCGGGCCGTCGCCTCGGCGTCGTCGGCCCGATACCGACCAGGTCACGCGGCGGCAAGCGTTCGCGGCCGGCCTGGCCAGGCCCCGCGCTTGCGGCCTCGGGCGCGCCGGATGCCGTCAAACCAGGCGGGGCCGTCGCATGTCGTGCGCCCTCGCGCCGGGCGTGTCGCGGCCGAAAACTGTCGGCACGGGCTGCAAGCATGGTCAGATATGAACGCGACCTCGCTGTTGCTCGGGCTCCTGGCCGGCGTCGCGCTCGGCGTGCTTATCGGCTGCCTGTACGCGCGCGGCCGTCTCGCTGGCGAGGCAGCGGCGGCCGGCGAGCGAGCCCACGCGGCGCAGGAGCGGGCCGAGCTGGTCGAGCGCGCGGCCCACGAGCGAGTCGCGCTGGCCGAGGGGAAGCTCGCCGAGCACTTCCAGGTGCTGGCGGGCAGGGCTCTCGACCAGAGCACGCGGCGGTTCCTCGAGATGGCCACGGGCCGGCTGGAGGCGGCCAACGCCAAGGCGGCCGGCGAGCTGGACACCCGGAAGGCCGCCGTCGAGCACATGGTCGAGCCGCTGAAGGAGACCCTCGCCCGCGTGGAGATCCAGCTGCGCGAGACCGACGCGGCCCGGGTCAAGTCCACCGCGGCGCTGACCGAGCAGGTGATGATCGCCCGGGAGACCTCGGACCAGCTCCGCGCCCAGACCCAGGCCCTCGTTACCGCCCTGCGGCGGCCTGAGGCCCGCGGCATGTGGGGCGAGATGCAACTGCGGCGCGTGGTCGAGCTGGCCGGCATGAACGCCCGCTGCGACTTCGACGAGCAGGTCGGCGTGACCACCGATGAGGGGGTGCTGCGGCCGGACATGGTGGTCAGGCTGGCCGGCGGCAAGAACATCGTGGTGGACTCGAAGGTCTCGCTCGCCGCCTACCTCGAGGCCGCCGAGGCGGACGACGAGCCCGTGCGCGAGGCCCGGCTGGCCGCGCACGCCAGGCACCTCCGCGACCACGTGGACCGGCTGGCCGCCAAGGCCTACTGGGCCGCGCTCAGCCCGGCGCCCGAGTTCGTCGTGCTGTTCATACCGGGCGAGGCGTTCCTGGCGCCCGCGCTCGAGCACGACCCGGCCCTGCTCGAGTACTCGATCGCTCACAAGGTACATATCGCCACACCCACCACGCTGGTCACGATGCTGCGCACGGCACACTACGCCTGGCAGCAGGATGCGCTGTCCGAGAACGCCCGCGCGGTGTTCGACCTGGGCCGCGAGCTTTACGACCGGATCCTGGGCCTGGGCAGGCACGTGGACGCCCTCGGCAAGGCGCTGACCAACGCGGTGTCCAGCTACAACAAGACGATCGGCTCGCTGGAGGGACGGGTGCTGGTGAGCGCCCGCAGGCTGAATCAGCTCGGCGTGGTCGACGCCGAACTCCTGCCGCCAACGCCGGTGGAGGGCACCGTCCGGGCCCTGTCCGCGCCCGACCTGATCAGCGAGGTCGGCCCGGAACTCGTTCCCGGACCCCGCAGCGAGCAGGCCGACGATTCCGCGCCGCAGCTGATGAGCGGACCGCGCGCGGTGGAAGCAGCCAGCTGACCGTCCGTCCTGGCTGTGATATGGGGGAGCCGCGGGGACGCGGGGGAAGGCGGGGTGCGGGTTGCCGCAGCAAGAGTCGTCGGCATGGATTGGCTCAATCAGCCACGCCCACATAACGGATGCCAGGCAAGGGGATGTGCCGCCGCCGGCCAGGCCGAGGGCTGTCCCGGCACCGGCCGACCCGGCGGATGCCCACCCCGCGGCGGCGGCACGGCCGACCGATGCCCGGGTCCCTGCAGCGGCCGACCCGGCCGATGCCCACCCCGCGGCGGCGGCACGGCCGACCGATGCCCGGGTCTCGGCAGCGGCCGGGCCGGCGGATGCCCAGGTCGCGGCGGCGGCACGGCCGACCGATGCCGGAGTCCTGTCGGCGGCCGGGCCGGCGGAGGCCCGGGTCCCGGTAGCAGCCAGGGCGACCGATGGTGCGGGGCCGGGCTGGCCGCCCGGCCCGGTCGTCGCGGATGAGCCGCCGGGCGGCCGGCCCGCCTCTCGGGTTGGCTACCAGAAGCCGGAGTCACGGGTACAACGACTGCCCGGCACCGCCGCCGCCGGCTGGGCCGGAGCGCGCATGACCGCGCGCGGCGCCGTCGTCGCGATGTTCTCGCTGTTCTTCCTCGGCATGCTCGCGGCCGGCTGGCTGCACCTGGGCTCGCTGATCGGCCTCAGCTTCGTGGCAGGCTGCGTGCTCGCGGCCCGGTATACCAAGCGCGACGGCCTGCTCACGGCGGTGGTGACCCCGCCGCTGATCTTCATGATCGCCCTGGCCGGCACCCAGACGATGTCCGCACACGCCGATACGCTCCGCCGGACGCTGACATCGGCGATCGAAGGTATCGTCCTCACCCTGGCGTCGGTCGCGCCGTGGCTGTTCGGCGGCGTGATCCTCGGCCTCGTCGTGGCCGTGTTCGGCGGCTTGCCGCGGTGCGTCAGCGAGTTCCGGGCGGATTTGCGCGCCGGAGCAGACCCACGCCGAAAGGCGCCGATCCGCTAGTCCGGCCCGGCCGGCTC
>DASYXX010000611.1:0-1891 GCA_035934395.1 Streptosporangiaceae bacterium | reverse complement strand
GCATCACCGGGGCATCCGCCGCAGGCTCGCAGGACGTCGTTACCTGCATCGTTACCACGTCCGATACAAAGTCTCCGGGCGCTGTCGACGGTAACGCGCGGTATGAGTGGTCGGCCCATTCCCGCTTCCACCCCGCTGACCAAGGGTTCTGGGCCCCGGTGAGCGGGCGCGGCGTCCGGGGCCGCCCGGTAGCACCTTCGGGTGAGGGATCGCCGCGCAGCAGCATTCCGCCCGCGGCTGAACGTGAGAAACCCGGACTCCAGTCTCGCGAGGAGCCGCAGCGGGCGTGACCGGTCACGGGTGGGCATCCCAGTGGCGGCGCAGGGCCGCGGTGAGCTCGGCGGACCGCTCGTCGGGGAAGAACAGGCGGGCGCCGTCGATCTCGACGACCTCGGTGGCGCCGGGGATGGTGTCGCGCAGCCAGTAGGCCCACTTGGCGGGGAAGAATCTGTCGCCCGTGCCCCAGACTATGAGCGTCGGGACCTGCAGGCGGGCCAGGGCGGGCTCGATCGCCAGCAGGTCGCGGGCGTGCAGGGACGGCAGAATGCGGTCGTTCTGCCGGGCCGACTCCGCGGTGCCGAACAGCGGTTCCAGCCACGCGCGCGCGATGTCCACCGGCAGGTTGGCGATGTCCTGGTAGCCGGTGCCGTACATCCGCTTGCGGCCCTTCGAGATGTCGCGTAGCAGCAGCCGTGGCATGATGCGGGCCAGCAGGCCCGTGCGGGAGAGCAGGACCGCGGGCAGCAGAACCTTGGGCGGCAGGTTGTTGTGCGCCTCGCAGTTGGTCAGGGTCAGGGTGTGCAGCCGCCCGGGGTGGCCGGCCGCGAACGCCTGGCAGATCGCGCCGCCGGTGTCGTTGCCCACGAGGTCGACGCCGGTGAGCCCGAGCGCGTCGCAGAAGTCGGCGACGAAGCGGGCCAGGCCCGGCAGCGAGAAGTCCTGGTCGGCGGCCGCCGGGGTCTGTCCATGCAGCGGCAGGTCGACCGCCACGCAGCGGCGCTGGCCATCGAGCTGGTCGATCACGTGGCGCCACAGGTAGCTGCTGGTGGCCAGGCCATGGACGAACAGCGCCACGCGACCCGGGCCGCCGGTGTCGATGTAGCTGGCGGGACCCGACTGAGTGCGCACCTGGCTGCGGCGGGAGTCGAGGCGCTCCGTCTCGCTGGACATGAGTTTCTCCCTTCGGCGAGGGCACCGGGTAAAGTGGCCTGAAGACCGACCGGCGGTCTAACTCTTACAAACCGTCGGTCGGTCTGTCAATCGCGTAACGGCGGCGCGTGCTGATTGCAGGTGCGGCCGGGGAGGCAGATGAACAAGAACGTCGAGCGTGGCCAGGCCACGCGGGCGCATCTGGTCGAGGTCGCGACGCGGCTGTTCGCCGCGCGCGGCTACGACGACACGTCGATCGAGGCGGTGCTGGCCGAGTCTGGAGTCAGCCGCGGCTCGCTCTACCACCACTTCCCGGGCAAGGACGCGCTGTTCTGGGCGGTGCTGGAGGGCATCGCCGCCAGAGTCGGCCGGCAGCTGGAGGAGGCGGAAGCGGATGCACCTGACCCGGTCGCCGCGCTGCGGGTCGCCTTCCTGACCTGGATCCGGGTGGCCGCCGACCAGGAGGTCCGGCAGACCGTGCTGATCGACGCGCCGGCGGTGCTGGGCTGGCAGCGGTGGCGGGAGCTAGACGAACAGGGCAGCCTGGGATTCACCAAGGCCGCACTCGCGTACGCGGCCGAGGAAGGGCGCATCGAGCGACGTCACGTCGACTCGTTCGCGCACATCGTGCTGGCGGCCGCCAACGAGACGGCCATGATGATCGCGCGCGCCGACGACCCGGCCGCCGCGCTCAGCGCCGGCGAGAGCGCCTTCGCCGAGTTCCTTGACCGCCTGCTCGGCG
>DASYXX010000608.1:0-4324 GCA_035934395.1 Streptosporangiaceae bacterium | reverse complement strand
GCCCCAGGCCCATCGCGGCCTCGGCGCTCGGGCAGCGACGGCTGCGGACCCTGTTGCGCGCCGCCTACCGCCGGCCCGGCGCTCGCGCAGACGTCGCGCTGCCCGGCGGGCGGCGGCTCCTGCTCCGCGCCGGCATCGACCCCAGGACCCCGGTCGCCGAGCTCACCGCGGAGCAGTGGCACGACCTCGCGTTCGGTGGCTAGGCGGATTCCGGTGGCTGTCGGCGCTCGAGCGCGGCCAGCCGGAGCTCGAGCTGGTCGATCCGGTGCCGGAGAATCTCCAGCTGGGCCTCGTCGGCGAGCCGCCGCTGCGCCGTGCGGCGCACCCGCGGCGAGGCCTCGGCGCGCTCGGCGACGGTGCCGAGCGGCACCAGGCGCTGCGGGCCGTGCGGCCCGCCCACCAGCCGGGACGGGATCTGCCCGGTCCGGTACCAGCTGCGCAGCACGGCCCGCGAGGCGCCGGTCTCGGCGGCCGCGCGTTCGAGCGTGACCCAGTCCGAGCCCTCCACCCGTGCCGCCAGCTCGAGCTCGAGTTCCCACGCGTCAAGCCGGTCCTCCCACTCCATGACTGCGCTACCTCCCCCTCTGGTCACAGCTAATACAGTGTTAATACCATGGTATTGACAGGGTTTGAGCAATGCCGCACCGTGGTCACATGTTCGAGCGATTCACCAACAGCGCCCGCCATGTCGTCGTCATCGCCCAGGAGGAGGCGCGCGGGCTGCAGCACAACTACATCGGCACCGAGCACATCCTGCTGGGGCTGCTCGCCGAGCCCGAGGGAATCGCCGCTCGGGTCCTCGGCCGGTTCGGCATGTCACTGACCGGTGCCCGGGAGGATGTCCGGCGCATCATCGGGACCGGCAAGGGCCAGATGAGCGGGCACATCCCGTTCACCCCCCGGGCGAAGAAGACGCTGGAGCTCTCGCTCCGCGAGGCCCTGCAACTGAACCACAACTACATCGGCACCGAGCACATCCTGCTCGGGGTGATCCGCGAGGGCGACGGAGTCGGCGCGCAGATCATCAGGGAGCACGCGGACCTGCTCGCGATCCGCAACGCCGTGCTCGACGTGGTGCCGGCGGGGCCGGCCCAGGCCGCCCGGGGCAGGCGCTGGCTGCGCCGCGTGGTCGGCGTGGTGTCCGGCGGGCACGGCGAGCCGGAGGAGGCGACGGAGCTGCGGACCACGCCGGCCGCTGACACCAGCCTGAACGAGGCCGCCCGGCTGGCCGGCCCGGATCCCGTCGGCTCGCATCACCTGCTGCTCGCCGCCCTGGCCGACCCGGACACCGCCGCCGCCCGGGCCCTCGCGGCCCTCGGCGTCGACCTGGACCAGGCCCGCGAGGCCCTGCGCACGGCCGATGTCACCGGCACCAGTGACGAGCCGCCCGAGGAGGCCGGCCGGCGCCAGATGCTGATCCGGGTGGCCGAGGACAAGCTCACGATCGAGGCGGCCGACCCGACGATCGTCCGGATGGGCCGCGTCGCGCTGGCCACCCTCGGCGACCAGGCCGACCCGCCCGATACCATCCGCGGTGACCTGCCTGCCAGCGCCAGACTCAGCAACGTCTGGCTGTCGCTGCGCGACAGCCTCGAGGACATCGGCCGGTTCGCGGGCCAGCCCGCCGACGCCCCGGCACAGGTCCAGCCCACCGAGCCGGGAACCGACGCCGCCTAGGACGTCAGCCGGTCACGTCCGCCGTGGTGAACCGGGCCCAGGCCACCGAGCAGAAGATCACCGCGTAAGCGCCGAAGGAGAGCAGCCCGTGGGTCAGGGCCGTCCAGTCCACCGGCGAGCGGAGCAGCGCGTCGAACGACAGCCACCAGTGCGACGGCAGGTACGGGTGCACGGCGGCGAGCTGTGACACGTTGTCCGCCACCTCGCTGGCCACCGTGATCACCAGGATCGCGGCGATGGCGCCGATCGCGTGCTCGGTGAACGTCGAGATCGCCACCCCGATCGCGCCGAGCGCCGCCATCGCCGCGGCGACGTATCCGGCGACGAACAGCAGCCGGAGCAGCCCGGCCGCCAGCGGGATCGTGGTGCCCGACAGCAGCGCCACCGGCCTGACCGGGAACAAGATCGCGCCCAGGATCACCGCGACCGCGGCCACGAGCAGGCAGGCGCACAGGCAGAACGCCACCACCGCGGCGAACTTGATCCCGAGCAGCCTGGTCCGCCCGGCCGGAACCGCGAGCAGGTAACGCAGCGTCCCGCGGCCCGCCTCGCCCGCGATCGAGTCCCCCGCCACCACCGCCACGGCCAGCGGCAGGACCAGCGTCAGCTCCACGACCAGCGCGAGGAACGCCAGGAACACCCCGTTGCCGGTGACCTGGCCGAGGAACGCCGGCCCCTCACCGTTCGCCGGCTGCGGCGCGGAGACCTTGAGCACGATGCCCAGGACCACGGGGACCGCGGCCAGCACGACCAGCAGCGCGAGGTTGCGCCGCCGGCCGAACACCAGCGCCAGCTCCGACCTCAGCAGCCGCAGCCAGGCCCGGACGGACACGGCCCAGGCCTCCGCCGGGCGGGTCGCGACGTCAGCCGTTGACATCGAAGCCCTCGCCGGTCAGCTCGACGAACAGGTCCTCCAGGCTGGCCCGGGGGGTGTCCAGCCCGGCCACGGGCACCCCCGCGTGCACGAGCTTCGCGCACACGGTCTCCGGTGCCTCGTCGCCGAGCTCGGCGGTCACCTCCCGGCCGGCCACCGTGATGTCGGCCAGCCCGAGCCCGGCCAGCACCTCCGCCGCGAGCGCGGGCTCCGACGTGCGGACCAGGATCCTGGCCGCCCCCGGGTCGCGCATCTCGTCCAGCGTTCCCTGGAACACCAGCTCGCCCGCCCGCATCACGCCCGCGTGCGAGCAGATCTGCTCCACCTCGGCCAGCAGGTGCGAGGAGACGAACACCGTCGTGCCGTCGCCGGCGATCTCCCGGATCAGCGCGCGGACCTCGCGGGTGCCCTGCGGGTCCAGGCCGTTGGTCGGCTCGTCGAGAATCATCAGCTCGCGCGGCTGGAGCAGGCCCGCGGCGATGGCCAGCCGCTGTTTCATGCCGAGCGAGTACGCGCGGTAGCGCTTGCCCGCCGCGGCGAGCAGGCCCACCCGGTCCAGGGCCCGGTCGATCCTGGCCGGCGCGGTGCGCGGGCTGGCGACCCGGTCGGCGGCGTCCAGCCGGGCCAGGTTGGCCCGCCCGGACAGCTGCGGGTAGAAGGCCGGCCCCTCGACCAGCGACCCCACGCTGGGCAGCACGGCGGTCGCTCCCCCGGGCATGTCCACGCCGAGCAGCCGCTGGCTGCCGCCGGTCGGCTGGATCAGGCCGAGCAGCATCCGGATCGTGGTGGTCTTGCCGGATCCGTTCGGGCCGAGGAAGCCGTAGACGCAGCCGCGCGGCACCGCCAGGTCGATCCCGGCCACCGCCATCTGGCTGCCGAACCGCTTGACCAGCCCGCTGGTCGCGATGGCCAGCCCGGCGGTACCGGCGGGCCGCCTGGCCGGCGCTCCCGGGCGCTCGTCCCGCTCGGCCCCGCGGCCGAAGCTGACCTCGTCCCGGGTGTCCGGCCGCGCGGCGGGGCTCACCTCAGCTGCGCCGCGTCGGCGTAGAGCACAGATGGCTGTACGGCGCCGATCAGGCACTGGCCGCTGTCGGTGATCAGGACCGAGAGCAGGCTGGTGGTGATCAGCCGCCCGCTCCCCCAGGACCCGTGCACCGGCCGGGCCGCACGCAGCAGCACGCCGCCGAGGCCGGACACGTCGATGCCCGGGCCGCCAGACACGGCGTTCGAGGAGAATGTCACCGTGGACGAGTAGGCCGCAGATCCCGATGACGACGAGCTGCTCCAGACCATGGTGCTCCCGGGGAGCCCGGGCGGCAGGCCGGCGGCCGCGAGCCCGCCGGCGGGCAGCACCAGCACCGTCAGCCAGTCCTTGCCCAGCACCGTGGGCGCGCCGGACAGGAACACCCCAGGCGGCGCCCCCGGTACCGACAATGGCGCCGTTCCGGTCCAGCCGACGGCCGGGACGCCGCGGGCCGAGGGGCAGCCGGGCGGGCCGGCCTCGAGCTGCTTCAGCAGCGCCGACCGCGCCGCCCGCGGCATCCCCCTGGGCAGCTGCGCGGCGAGCTGCTTGAACGCGCTCGCGGGAATCCTGAGAGACACGCACCTGACGCGGATCGTGCCGTCCTGCACGTTGTAAAACCCGCCGCCGTTGTTGCCCAGGTTCTGGACGACCTCGCTGGGCGCGCTGGGCGTGGTGCCGGGCACCGCCAGCCCCGAGCCGCCCGGCCCGAGGCCCTCGGGGGCCGGTACCGCGACCGTCTTCACCTTCGC
>DASYXX010000605.1:0-2314 GCA_035934395.1 Streptosporangiaceae bacterium | reverse complement strand
TGGAACGCTGGTGCCGGGACCAGGGGCGCCGCCCGGCCGGGGTGAGCTGGGAAGTCTACGGCGACTGGGACGACGACCCGGCGAGGCGGCGAACCGATGTGTACTTCCTGCTCGAGGCCCCGGCGGGCTGAGCGGGTACAGGAGGCGAGATGGCTATCCGGGAGATCCGGGTCGACTACGGGAAGACGCTGGCCGAGGAGCCGGGCACCGGGCACAACCGCTGGCACCCGGACATCCCTCCCGCGGTCCGCTGCGAGCCGGGGGACGAGGTGGTCCTGGAGACCAGGGACGCCTTCGACGGGCAGATGAGCCCGGAGGCCTCGCTCGACGTCGTGGCCGCGCCGAACCTCGACGTGGTGCACCCGCTGACCGGTCCGGTGTACGTCGAGGGAGCCGAGCCGGGCGACGTTCTCGAGGTGGAGATCCTCGACATCGAGCCCGACCGTTACGGGTACACGGTCCAGGTGCCCGGGTTCGGGTTCCTGCGGGACGCGTTCCCCGAGCCGTTCAAGGTCAACTGGGACATCGCCGACGGCTGGGCCACCTCGGCCGACCTGCCCGGGGTCCGCATTCCCGGCTCGCCGTTCATGGGGACCATCGGCCTGGCCCCCGGGCACGAGCTGCTGGCCGCCACGACCGCCCGCGAGCAGGCGCTGCTCGACCGCGGCGGCTTCGTGGCGCCGCCGTCGCCCGGGTCCGCCGTCCCGAGCGACCCGCGGCTGGCCGCGGAGGGGCTGCGCACGATCCCGCCCCGCGAGCAGGCCGGCAACGTCGACATCAAGCAGCTCGGCCAGGGCGCGCGCCTGCTCATCCCGGTGGACACCCCGGGCGGGCTCTTCTCGGCGGGCGACGCCCATTTCGCCCAGGGCGACGGGGAGATCTGCGGCACCGCGATCGAGATGCGCTCGACCCTGCGCGTGCGCTTCACCATCCGCAAGGGCGAGGCGGCGGAGAAGAACATCCGCGACCTCCGGTTCACCAGGGATGAGTACTACCTGCCGCCGGAGTACGCCGCGCCGCGCCGGTTCTTCGCCACCACGGGGATCTCGGTCACCAGGGACGGGGTCAACCACTCCGAGGACGTCACCCTCGCCGCCCGCAACGCGCTGCTCAACATGATCGACCACCTCACCGAGCGGGGGTGGACGCGACAGCAGGCGTACGCGATCTGCAGCGTCGCGGTCGACCTCAAGATCAGCCAGGTCGTCGACGCGCCCAACATGCTCGTCTCCGCGTTCCTGCCCGAGGCGATCTTCACGGGCTAGTGACGCTGGAGGAACGCCAGGGTCTGCCCGTTGAACTCCTCGACGTTCTCGTAGATCGGCGCGTGGGAGCAGTCCTCGAACACGATGAGCTCGCAGCCTCGGATCGCGTCCCGGATCGGGTCGGCGAACCGGGTCGAGGTCACCAGGTCGTGCCGCCCGAACGTGAGCAGCGTCGGCGCCTGGATCGAGCCGAGCACCTGCTGGGCGTCGTGGGTCAGCACGGCCTCGGACTGGCGGAGGAAGGCATCCACCGGCGGCATCGGGCGGCCGCGCACGAACTCGGCCAGGCTGTCGACGTACTCCGGCCGCGCCGCGTACAGCTCCGGCGTGAAGCACCAGGGGAAGATCCCCTCGATCACCATATCGGTCACGCTGTCCAGGGCCCGGGCCATGGTCCGCCAGCCCTCGACCACGACGCGCAGGAACGGGTCGGTGCGGTCCCAGGCGCTGTGTAGGGACAGGGTCGTCACCCGGGCCGGGTGCTTGGCGGCCAGCCACATGCCGGTCGCCGCGCCGAGCGACAGCCCGGCGACGTGAGCGCTGTCGAGGCCGACGGCCTGCATGAACGCGGCGACATCGTCGGCGAGCAGCTCGGTGGTGTAACTGCCCTCCGGCTTGCCGGACAGCCCGGCGCCGCGCAGGTCAACCGAGAAGCAGGTGAAGTGCCTGGCGTACTCGCCGACCTGGAACGCGTAGCACGCCTGGTCGGCGGCCAGGTACGGGATCAGCACCAGCGGCGGGCCCTCACCCTGCTGCTCGTAGTACATGTCTATGCCGTTCGCCTGCACCGTTGGCATCGCGCACCCTCCCGATCGACTGAGCCGATCATGCCGCGCCCGGAGCCGTTAGGCCAGAGGTAGCCTCGGGCCATGGCTCCGACCGCGTGGGTGGTGGCCGGGCCGAGCACCGCACACGGCCGTCAACAACCGCCTCAGCGCCGCGGCGCCGCTCGAAGCCCAGGTGTCCGCGCTGGTAGCGGCGCTCCGGCCGGAATGATGAGCGACTCGACGGGGCCGTTGAACCAGTGACCGCGCGGGCACCGGATCCGG
>DASYXX010000573.1:0-5681 GCA_035934395.1 Streptosporangiaceae bacterium | reverse complement strand
TCCAGGTGCTGTCCACGCTCGTCACGGCGCTGGCCGGCGGGTGCTCGATCGTCATGGACCGCCGTGACCCGGACGGCGTGGCCGAGTGGGTCCGGCGGGAGCGCGTCACGGTCTGGAACGGCGCCCCGGCCCAGCTGTTCGATCTCGCCCGGCGGACAGACCTCGACCTGACCGCGCTGGCGGAGGTGTGGGCCGGCGGCGGGTCCTGCCCCGAGCATGTGCGCGACGCCTTCCGCGCAGCGCATGGGCTGCCGGTCACCGTGGCCTACGGGCTGTCCGAGGCGCCGACGGTCGTGGCCATCGATCCGGTCGGCGGCACGCATCGCGAGGGAGCGAGCGGGCAGGTGCTGCCCCAGCTCGACGTCGCCGCGCATGACGAGGACGGACGTCGGCTCGATCCCGGCCGCCCCGGAGAGCTCCGCCTCACCGCCGCGGGGGACGGGCCCTGGGCCGGGTGCTGGCGGCCGCCGCTCGGGTACTGGGAGGACGGGGCCCTGCGACGCGCGGGCCCGGACGTCGTCATGACCGGTGACGTCGGCTGGGTCGACTCCGGCGGCTGGCTGACCATGGTCGACCGGAAGAAGCTGATGATCGTGCGCGGCGGCGCGAACGTGTCGCCCGCCGAGGTTGAAGGCGTTCTGCTGCAGCATCCCTCGGTCGCCGCCGCGGTGGTCTTCGGACTGCCGGATGATCGCCTCGGCGAGCGGGTCGCGGCGCTCGTCCTTCCGGCCGATGCCGGCGTCGACTCCGCGGCGCTCGCGTCGTTCTGTTCCGGGCGCCTGGCCCGGTACAAGATCCCGGAAATCTGGGGGCGCCCGGAATCGCTCCCCGTGAACGCGATGGGCAAGATCATCCGGACGGACCTGGCGGACCGGCTGCGTAGGTCCGCGCCGCTGTAGGCGCGGCCGGTTAGATCCTAATCTCGCAATACTTGCAAGGATTGAGCTATCGTGGCGGCGTGGACTTCAGCATGGGTGACGCGGCCGCCGCGCTGCGAGGCGAGCTGCGCGGGCTCGTGGCCGAGCACGTCCCCGACGACTTTCTCGGCGCGTTCACCGACGACCCGGCTGACCTGGAGACCGCGCAGCGGTTCTGCCGGGTCCTCGCCGAGCGCGGTCTGCTGTGCCTGGCCTGGCCCGAGGAGTTCGGGGGCCGCGGCGCGTCGGTGTGGGAGCAGACCGTGGTGCGCGAGGAGATGTGGGCGCACCATGAGCCGCGGGGCGCGCAGTACATGGGGGTGAACTGGGTGGGCCCCGCGATCATGCGGCACGGCACCGCGGAGCAGAAAGCCGCGCACCTGCCGCCGATCGCTCGCGGCGAGGTGATCTGGTGCCAGGGCTTCAGCGAGCCGGATGCCGGCTCGGACCTGGCCTCGCTGCGTACCGCGGCGCGGCGCGACGGTGACGATTGGCGGGTGTTCGGGCAGAAGATCTGGACGTCGTACGCGCTGATGGCGCAGTGGTGCTTCCTCCTGGCCCGGACCTCGACGGGCGAGAAGAAGCAGCACGGCCTGACGGTTTTCCTGGTGCCGATGTCGGCTCCTGGCATCGAGGCGCGGCCGATCCGGTCGATGCTCGGCCCGCATCATCTGAACGAGGTTTTCTTCGACGGCCTGCGGGTGACCGAGGCGGATGTCCTGGGGGCGGTCGATCAGGGCTGGGCGGTCGTTCAGGAGGTGCTGGCGTTCGAGCGCGTGGGCATCGCCCGGTACGCGCGCTGCGAGCGGCTGCTGCAGGCGGCGCCGGCGGTGCTCGGCCAGGCCTGGGACACCCTCCCGGCCGAGCTGCGGGGCCGGTGGGCGCGGATGCTGGTGCGGTGCCGGCGGGCCCGGCTGCTGGCGTACCGGGTGGTGTCGCTGCAGGCCCAGGGCCGGGTGTCGCCCGGCGATTCCGCGGCCTACCGGATCGCGGTGACCCGGCTCGATCAAGACAGCGCCGAGGTGCTGATGGAGATCGCCGCATATGCGGCGGACAGCGGTCGCCTGGCCGGCCGGTTCCGTGCCGAGGTGGAGGACCACTGGCGTTACTCGCAGGCCTCCACCGTCGCCTCGGGCAGCATCGAGGTGCAGCGTATCCTCCTGGCCCGGTCGATGCTGCGCGGCAGCGCGAGAGCGTCATGAACATCGACCTGAGCGACGAAGCCGCCGAGTACGGCCGGCAGGCACTGCGGGCTCTGGAGGCGGCAGGCGGCGACCGGCTCGTGCGGCAGGCGGAGGAGGAGCCGGAGCGCCGGGAGGCCATCATGGCGCCGGTCCTCGGCGAGCTCGGCGCCTGGGAGCTCGATGCCCGAGGCGACGCTGGCGAGCTGGAGGCGGCGGCCGCGGTCTGCCGCAGCGCAGGTTACTGGGCGGTGGCCTACCCGGTGGCCGAGCGCCTGTCGCGGCCCGCCGACCTCGACGTGGACGGGCTGGTGGTGGTGGCCGACCACGGTCCCTCCGGGGCGGTGGCCGGGCTTGGCCTGCGCTGGGCCGCGGTGACGGTGAGCGGGCGCCGCAGCCGTGCCTTTGCCCGGGCGCCGGGCGGGCCGCCGCGCGCTCATGCGTTCGTCACCGGTCTGGACCTGGAGCCCACCGACAACGACGGCGCGGGCGATGTGGCCCTCGGTCTGGTGCTGCCGTGCTGGACGCTGCTGGGCATGCTCGACCGGGCGATCGACCTGAGCCGGGCGCACGTGCTGGTGCGCGAGCAGTTCGGTCAGCCGCTGGCGGCGTTCCAGGGGGTGCAGTTCCAGCTCACCGACGCCGAGGTCGAGCGCAGCGGCCTCGAGATGCTCGCCAGCTACGCGCTGTGGAGCATCCAGGCCGGCCGCGACGACGCGCTCGACGACGCGCTCGCGCTGCGGCTGGCGGCGGTCGAGGCGGCCGACACCGTGTTCCGGGTCGCCCACCAGCTCCACGGCGCCATCGGGTTCTGCGACGAGTCCCCGCTGTCGTGGGTGTCACGGTACAGCCAGCCGCTGCGGCGGCTGCCGCTCGGCCTGTCCGCGACCCGCGAGGCACTGAGCTGCCGGCTCGGCCGGCGCGGCCTCACCGGGCTGTTCAGCGAGACGCCGTGAGCTACGACCTTCCCGACGAGCTGGCCGTCGAGGGCGACGGCCCGGTCCGCACGGTCGTCATCAGCCGGCCGGCCGAGCTGAACGCCGTCAACCAGCCGCTGCACTGGGCGCTGGCCAACGTGTGGCGGCAGCTGGCCGCGGACCGCGCGGCCAGGGTGGTGATCCTCACCGGCGCGGGGCGGACGTTCTGTGCGGGCGGCGACTTCGACTGGATCACCACCTTCCTGGACGACCCGGTGGCCCGGGACGAGAGCATCCGGGAGGGCGCGCAGATCATCGAGGAGATGCTGCGCTTCCCGCTGCCGGTGATCGCCGCCGTCAACGGCGCGGCGGTGGGCCTCGGCTGCAGCCTGGCCGTGCTGTGCGACATCGTGCTGATCTCGGAGACCGCCCACCTGGCCGACCCGCACGTCACGGTCGGCCTGGTGGCCGGCGACGGCGGCGCCGCGTTCTGGCCGCTGCTCACCCCGATCCTGCGGTCACGCGAGTACCTCTACACCGGCGACCGCATCCCCGCGGCCACGGCCGTCGAGCTGGGCCTGGCCACCCGCGCGGTCGCTCCTGGCGACCTGCTTGCCGAGGCCCGTCGCCTCGCCGGGCGGCTGGCCGGGCAGCCGGCCGAGGCGGTCCAGGCCACCAAGCGGGTGCTGAACATGCACCTGTCCCAGGCGCTGAGCGGCGCCCTTCAGGCCGGCTTCGCCGCCGAGGCCAGCACCATGCGGTCCGCCGAGCACCGGGAACGGCTGCTGGCTCTTAAGGGAAGAGCGCGTCGGCGATGACGCTGGCTCCGCCTGGGGCCTGGCCGGGCTCGTGGCCCGGCGACCTGGACGAGTTCCGCGCCGCCGTGCGGGACTGGTGCGGGGCGCACGTCCCGGCCGACTGGCGCCGGGAGCAGGCCGGAGCGTCCGACGAGGAGTTCGTCAGCTTCCAGAAGTGGTGGTTCTCCGAGCTGCGCCAGGCCGGGCTCGCCGTGCCGCACTGGCCGAAACAGTGGGGCGGCGGGATGCCCGTCCTCCAGCAGATCGTGCTCTATCAGGAGCTCGCCGCTCACGACGCGCCCCGGCTGGTCCTGGCCTTCGTCGCCATCCACCACACCGCGTCCACGTTGCTGGCGGACGGCACCGACGAGCAGCGCCGTCGGCACCTGCCGGCCATCCTGGACGGCGAGATCTGGGCGCAGGGCTTCTCCGAGCCCGAGGCCGGATCGGACCTGGCCAGCCTCAGGACGACCGCCCGGAAGGACGGGGACCGTTACATCGTCAGCGGGCAGAAGCTGTGGGCCAGCGGCGCGATGCACGCCGACTGGTGCCTGCTGCTGGCCCGCACCGACCCCGGCGCCCCGAAGCGGCGTGGCATCTCGTACTTCCTGCTGGACCTGAGCATGCCCGGTATCGACATCCGGCCCATCCGCCAGGCGACCGGCGAGGCCCACTTCTGCGAGATCTTCCTCAACGACGTCGTGATACCGGCCAGCCAGCTCGTCGGGGCCGAGAACGCCGGCTGGCAGGTGGCGCAGCGGACGCTCGCCGCCGAGCGCGGCATGACCATGCTGGAGCTGGCGGAGCGACTCGGCAACGCCGGGTTCCGGTGGCTTCTCGACGAGTGCGCACGGGCGCGGCCGGACGGTCGGCGGGCGATCGATGACTCGCTGGTGGCCGACCGGCTGGCGGGGTTCGAGACCGAGATCACCGGCCTGCGCGCGCTGTGCCGCAGCCTGGTGGAGCGCCACGAGGCGGGCACCGCGGGCGCGGCCGACGCCTCGATCGTGAAGCTGTACTACAGCGAGCTGCTGCAGCGGATGACGGGCTTCGGCGCCGAGGTCGCCGGGCTGCCCGCGCACACCGAGCTGCGCAAGCCCGCCTCGAGCGGCTGGGAGTCTGGCGCCTGGGTGCTGGACTTCATCGGCTCGTGGGAGTGGACGATCCCGGGCGGGACGAGCGAGATCCAGCGCACGATCATCGGCGAGCGCGGCCTCGGCCTGCCCAGAGAGCCGGCGGCCGGCTGATCATGAGCGAGCCGAAGGCGGAAGGGGAGGCGGGTGGGGCCCCGGAGGCGAGCGGGAAAGCACTGGCGTCCGACTTCGCCGAGATCCACGACGAGCTGCGGGCGGTGGCGCGCGACCTGCTGGGGAAGGGGAGCCCGGGGGCCGCGACCGACTGGCGGCTGCTGGCCGGGTCCGGGTGGCTGGGGCTGGAGGTGCCTGGGGCGCTGGACGGCGCGGGCGCCACCTTTGCCGAGGTGGCCGTCATCCTCGAGGAGATGGGCCGCGCCGCGGCGTGCAGTCCCTACCTGGGGGCCGTCGTCCTCGGGGTTGGCGCGCTCAACCTGGCCGAGCCGGGCCCCGGCCGGGACGAGCTGCTCCGGGCCTCCGCGTCAGGCGGTGTCGTTGTGGCCACCGCGCTGCCGGGCGATGCGGAGTACCGCGCCGGCGCCCGGGTGCCGTTCCGGATCGAGCGGTCGCCGCACGGGCTGCGGCTGCACGGCCGCGCGTCGTTCGTGCCCGACGCGACAGAGGCCGGCCGGCTGCTGGTGCCCGCGCTCGACCCGGGTGGCGCGGTCGTGCTGGTAGCCGCCGCGCCGCACACCCCCGGGCTGGAGGTGGCGGCGCAGCCGGTCCTCGACGCGAC
>DASYXX010000565.1:0-2868 GCA_035934395.1 Streptosporangiaceae bacterium | reverse complement strand
GATCGATGAGCCGACCGAGGCGGCCCAGGCACCCGACACCCGGGCCCTGGCCGCGTCGGGCCGCCGCATCGGGCTGGCCGCGGCCTGCATCGCGCTGGCCTTCCCGCTGCTGATCCCCGGGGTGCGGGTGCATGACCTGTTCCAGTCCGGGGGCACGGGCACGGCCACGGGCGTCGGCCAGATCAGGCTGCCCGACCCGCTGGTGCAGATGAACCAGCAGCTCCAGCACTCGGCTACGCAGACCGTCCTGACGTATCACACGAACGCCGCCCATCCGGATCAGCAGTACCTGCAGGTCTACGTGCTGAACTACGACCCCGTCACGCAGCGGTGGACCCTGGTGCCGCCCGACGGCGTCCAGGCGGGCGGCGGGGCGCTGCGCGCCGCCCCCGGGGTCGCGCGCGGCGTCCGGGAGACGCAGACCAGCACCCTGGTCAAGGTCAGCACGGGCGTGGCCGGCTACAGCTCCAGGCTGGCCGTGCTGCCGCTGCCCTACGCGCCCTCGGCGCTGCAGGCCACGGGCAGCTGGCAGGAAGACCCCACCACGCTGATGGTGTACTCCACGGGGCAGCAGCTGTCGGGGCTGAACTACACGGTGACGAGCACGCAGCCCAGCAGCCTAGACAGCCGCGTGCTGGACCTATCGCAGCAGTACCCGGCGAGCGTCAAGGCCTATACGGGCATCTCGCCCGGGCCGCGCCGGGACCTGGCGCGGCTCGCGGCCAGGATCACCAGGGGCGACCGCACTCCGTTCGCCAAGGCGAAGGCGCTGCAGAACTACTTCACCTCGCGGTCCAGTGGCTTCACCTACAACCTCGGCATCACTCTGCCGGACAACATCCAGGGGCTGACCGAGTTCCTGTTCCAGACCAAGCAGGGCTATTGCCAGCAGTTCGCGTTCGCGATGGCCGCGCTGGCCCGCGAGCTCGGCATCCCGTCCCGGATCGCGGTCGGCTACACCGCGGGCCAGCCCGTGGGAAACGGCCAATGGTGGAAGGTCACCACCGGCGACGCGCACTCCTGGCCCGAGCTCTATTTCCGGGATTACGGCTGGCTCCGCTTCGAGCCCACGCCCGGGGGCAGCGCGGGCCAGGGCACGGCCACCACGCCGAACTACGCTCCCCCGCCCGCGATCGGCGGCCTGCAGGCGCCCGGGCAGCCCAGCCCCGGCACGCGCCTGCCCCCCCGCGGCTTTACCGGCGCGAACGCCGCCCGCCTGCACCAGATAGGGCTTGCCGGCGCGGGCGGCGCGTCGCGGGTCGCGGGGCACAGCATCGTTCCGCAGATCCTGCTGATCCTCGCCGCCGTCATCGGGCTCGCCCTGATCGTGCCGATGGTGGCCAGGTGGCTGACCCGGCGGAGCCGGCTCCGGCACCTCGGCCGGTACGCCAGGCGCCAGCACGGCGGCCTGCTTCCCGATCCCGATCCGCACCGCGATGCCGAGCTCGCGCACGCGGCGTGGCGCGAGCTCCGGGACAACCTCGCCGATTTCGGGCTGGCCAGCCGGGTCAGCGAGTCACCCCGCGGTCTCGCCGGCCGGGTCGCGACCACGCTGCACCTGGACCCGGCCGCCCGCGCGGCCCTGGACCGGATCGTCAAGGCCGAGGAGCGGGCCCGCTACGCCACGGCACCGATCGGCCCGGGGACGCTGCGCGCCGACACCGCCACGGTCCGGCGGGCGCTGTCGCGCGAGGCCGACTGGCCGGCGCGGTGGCGCGCACGGCTGCTGCCAGCCTCGACCCTCACCCCTATCCGGCACGGACTTCAGCAGTCGCTGGACGTGTTCGGCTGGATGGACGTCGCGGGGCTAAGGCTGCGGGACAGGATCCGCCAGCACGGCTAGTACGACAGGACGCGCGCAATCCGGGACGCGTCATCAGCGCAGAGCGACGGCACCTACGCCGACGTGAGGACGGAGGAAAACGCCAGCTTCTACGCCGGGCCAGGGCCCGGCTGGTGTCAGCGATCCCGCTCCTGGCGGCGGCGCCAGCGCTCCTCGAGGCGCTCCATCATCCCGGTGCCGGCGGCGCGCCGGGACCGCTGCTCCTTCGGCCTGGCGGGCCCCCGCCCCGTGGTGGCGCCGGTCATGTGCCGGTAGCTGGTCAGCGCCCACATGCTGCACGCGAGCATGACGACGAAGCCGGCCACACCGATCCAGATGTACTTGGTCACCACGCCGGCCAGCAGCATCCCGACGCCGAGCAAGAACCCGAACGCCGCCTCGATGACCCGGCGCTTGTAGTGCACACGCGGATCGCTCGCGCGGACGGCGTTCGCGAACCGCGGATAATCGGCGTAGAGCGCCTGCTCAATCTGCTCGAGCTGGCGCTGCTCGTGCTCTGAGAGCGGCACGGTGCCTCCCATGAAACTTGCGCGCGGGGACGCGGCTCGGTGAGCTTCTCCTCACGGCCTGACTTCTCTCCAGAATACGAGCGCCGGCGCGTCCTGCGGAAGGGTACGCCACGCTCGGACCGCAGCCGCGTCCGCGCAGATCGTCGGGCATCCCTCCGTTCACCGGCATATCGGCAGAAATCCGGAGCGGATCGTGCGGGATTACGTCCAGGTCCGGTCGCCGGTGACCAGGATCGCCGGGCGCACGGTGTCGGTGCCGAACCGGCCGGCGATCCGGTCCACGGCCCGCTCGGCCTCGCGCCACGAGACCGGCCGGTCCCCGAACGCCAGTTGCGTGGCCGCGGCCGAGGCCGGGACCAGGCCGGCCGCACGGACCCCGACCAGCCGGAGCCGCGCCCGTTCATCGAGCGCCGACGCGTAGAGCTCGCACGCCACGGTGTAGATCTGCTGCGCGACGTCGGTCGGCTCGGGCAGCGTCCGCGAGCGCGTGATGGTCTTGAACGTGGCCAGGCGCAG
>DASYXX010000554.1:0-3415 GCA_035934395.1 Streptosporangiaceae bacterium | reverse complement strand
CGCGCACACGATCGTGCTGACCGGCGCGGCCGCGCTGGTGGCGGGCGCGTTCTCGATGGGCACCGGCGAGTACATCTCGGTGACCAACCAGAACGAGCTGGTGCACGCGGAGGTCGCCCTCGAGCGCCAGATGCTGGCCCGGTTCCCGAAGGCCGAGCAGGACGAGCTGGCCGGCTACTTCCGTGAGTACGGCGCCGATCCGGAGACCGCAGCCCGGATGGCCGCCGCGGTGTCCAGCGACCCCAGCACGGCGCTGCGGGTCCACACCCGCGAGGAGCTTGGCGTCGACCCCACCGAGCTGCCCTCGCCGGTCCTGGCCGGGGTGGCGTCGCTGCTGTCCTTCTCGCTGGGCGCCCTGGTGCCGCTGCTGCCCTACCTGGCCGGCCTGCCCTACCTGGCCGTGACGCTGGTGATCACGGCCGTGGCCCTGACCGTCGGCGGGATCAGCGTGGGCCGGCTGACCGGCCGCCATCCGGTGCGCTCGGGCCTGCGCCAGCTCGCGCTCGGCGCCCTCGCCATCGCCGTGACGTACGGCGTCGGCAGCCTGATCGGCAGTCACGGGGCCTGAGCGCCGGGGCGGCGCTGTGCTTGTCGGCCGCCTGGGGGGCGCTCTTGAGGCACCGCCTTCCTTCGTCGCTCGCTCCTCAGTCCAGGCGGCGCCGCGCCCCCCCGGCGTCTGCCGAGCGGCCGGCCAGGCCCGCGTCGTGGGCGAGCAGCCCGGCCTGGGTGCGGTTCGCGCACTGCAGCTTGTCGAGCATGCGTGACACGTAGCCCTTGATCGTCGCCTCGGACAGGTACAGCCGCCGCGCTATCTGCGCGTTCGACAGGCCTTCGCCCAGGCAGGCCAGGACCTCGGTCTCGCGCTCGGTCAGCGACCCGACGAGCTGCCGCGCGCGGTCGCGGGCCGGCTGGCTGTCGGCCGAGGCCGCGATCAGCCGGCGGGCCGCGGCCGGCGAGAGCACCGTGTTCCCCTCGGCGGCCACCTGGACGAGCCCGATCAGGTCCTCCGGCGGGGTGGACTTGACCAGGAACCCGGCCGCGCCGGCGCGCAGCGCGCGCAGCACGTACTGGTCGGCGTCGAAGGTCGTCAGGACCACGATCACCGGCGGGTCGGCCAGCTCGCCGATCCGCTCGATCGCGGTGAGCCCGTCGACGCCCGGCATGCGCAGGTCCATGAGCACGACGTCCGGGCGGCTGCGGACCACCGCCTCGACGCCGGCCGCTCCGTCGTGGGCCTCGTCGACGACCTCGATGGTGCCCGCTGAGCCGAGGATCGTCCGCAGGTGCGCGCACACCATCGGCTCGTCGTCGACGACCACCACCCGGATCATTATTTATAACGCCACCGGCTCGGCGGTGGGCACGTACGCGGGCAGCGTGGCCTCGACGGAGAACCCCCCGTCCGGAACGGGCCCCGCGCGCAGGGTGCCGTGCACGAGCTCGATGCGCTGCCGGAGCCCCGCGAGGCCCAGCCCGGAGCCGGTGCCGGCCAGGCCCGCCTCGACCGGGCCGGCCGGGTCGGCCGGCGGCGTGTTGCGGACCTCCAGCCGCACCTGCGACGGGTCATAGCTGACCCGCACGAGCACCCGGGCGCCGGGCGCGTGCTTGCGGACGTTGGTCAGCGCCTCGCGCACGACGCGGTACACCGTGCGCCGCACGATTGGCGACGCCAGGCCCGTGTCACCGTCAACGATGAGCTCGGCCGGCGTGCCCACCGCGGTCGACTCGGCGATCAGCGCGGCGAAGTCGGGCGTGGACACGGGCTCATCCTCTGCTGCGTCCGGTGCCGTGTGCAGGATCCCGACCAGGTCCCGCAGCTCGTCCAGGGCCTGGCAGCCCGCGGCGCGCAGTTCCTCCGCGGCCCGCCGGGTCGCCTCGTCGGTCGCCGTCATCCGCAGCGCGCCGGCCTGCAGGACCATCAGGCTCACCCGGTGGGTGACGACGTCGTGCATCTCGCCTGCCAGCCGGGCCCGCTCCTCGGCGCGGGCCTGCTCGGCGAGCAGGTGGCGCTCCCGCTCGGCCCGCTCGGCGCGCTCGGTCAGCACCTGAATCAGCCGCTCCCGGGCGCCGAAGTACAGCGCCAGCAGCGGCCCGACGGCCACGCGGAGCACGCCGATCGTGATGATCGTGGCCGACGGCTGCCACGGCCGGGCGACGATCGCCGTGAGCACGGCGAGCGCGATCCAGCCGGTTCGCCGGCTCGGCCGGTAATAAAGGGGCCCGTACGCCGCCAGGGTCGTCGCGTACGGCGCCCAGAGGCCGTCCGGATGCGCGGGCACGAGCGCGCCCGCGGGCGAGATCAGCAAGGTCACCGCCAGCGTGAACGCGCCTAGGATCCCGATCACGAGGAGCGGCGCGCGCCGCCGGACGACCAGCGACAGGCACGCGGCCGCCTGCGCGCCGAGCATGACCCACGCGAGCGTGCCGGGGTGGTGCGGCCACCACGACGAGCCGACCAGCGTCGTCCCGGTGTCGAGCAGCGCGAACCCGACCGCGATCGCCACGTCGACCGCGAACCTGTGCTTGCAGTACCACGCTCTCACGCGCTCACGGTACGTCAGGCTCGCGTGCATGGCGCGTCTCCGCCAACCTTCTGCGGGCCGGGAAACCTACGAAAGTTGCAGGTCGGCTCCCACGGCCAGCCGTTCGTAGGTGCCGGACCCCACCGCTGGCCCTGCCGGGCGCGGGCCCGGCTGCGGTGCCATAGACGCATGGAAACACGACAAGAGCGCCCAGCGACCACACCCCAGCTAGGCCGGTACGAGATCGACACCGGCGGCTCGGCCGTCACGTTCCGGACCCGGCACCTGTTCGGGCTGGCGCCCGTGCGCGGCACGTTCGCGATCCGGAGCGGCACGATCGACGTCGCCGAGCCGCTGGCCGGCTCGGCGATCCTCGCGGAAATTGACGCGGCAAGCTTCCGCACCCGCAACCCGCAGCGCGACGCCAGCGTCCGGTCCGCGCGCTTCCTTGACGCCGCCCGGCACCCGGTCATGACCTTTCGTTCCGAACGCATCGACGGCGAGAAGCTCACCGGGACGCTGACCGTGCGCGGGGTCACCCGGCCGGTCAGCCTGGCCGTCGAGCCGGCCGACGTGTCGCCGCGCACGTTCACCGTGCGCGCCACGACCCGGATCGACCGGACCGAGTTCGGCGTGACCGCCGCCCGCGGCCTGGCGGGCCGTTACCTCGACCTGTCCCTGGAGGTCCGGTGCGTTCGCAGGTAGCGGTCAGCGTCGCTGGCCTGCGCAAGAACTACGGCGCCGTGCAGGCCGTGCGCGGGGTGAGCTTCACCGTCGCGCGCGGGGAGATCTTCGCTCTGCTCGGGCCGAACGGCGCGGGCAAGACCACCACGCTGGAGATCCTCGAGGGATTCCGCCGCCGCGACGCTGGTCAGGTCGACGTGCTCGGCCTC
>DASYXX010000541.1:0-2916 GCA_035934395.1 Streptosporangiaceae bacterium | reverse complement strand
TGACGGAGCGGTCATTCCGGGCTACCAGCGGAAATGGACGAAGAGCCGGCCGAAGTTCTTGGAATCCTTCTCGACCCGGTGATAGAGCGCCTTGATCTCCTTCTGCTGCAGGAACCTGAGTACGCGCTTCTTGAGCTGGCCAGACCCCTTGCCCGGGATAATCTCGACGAGCGGCGCTTTCTTCCGCACGGCCTCGTCCATGATGTCGCGGAGCGCCTTGTCGATGTCGTGTCCGCGGTTATAGATATCGTGCAGGTCGAGCGTGAGCTTCATCTGGCCGTCTCCGATCCGCCGCTGCCCTCACGGTACGCCGCCCGGCGGGATGTCCAGGCGCGGAGCTCTTGACGCAGGCAAGAGGCACGATAGGGTGCGCGAAGGTGCCCCCCGCCTTTTTCCGCAGCCTTCTGTCACCGCGGGAACGTGCTCGCGCACGTCGCCTCCCGGATGCGGTTGCCTGCCGAGCCCCTGGGAGACGACATGCGCCTCGCGCGGCCCGCGGTCGCCGCTGCCGGCTCGTTCCTGCTGGCCGCCGCGCTGTGCGGGGGCAGGTCCGCCGGGCCCGGCGCCGCGGCCGGCCAGTCCCAGGGCATCGTGACCATAACGCCGGGGGCGGTGCACGCGCTGGGCGGGGCCTCGGCCTCGCCGCCGACCACCGCGTTCTGCGAGCAGCACTACCACATCGCCTGTTACCTGCCCCGGCAGGTCCAGCGGGCCTATAACCTGCCCGCGCTGTACCGGCAGCGGGTCACCGGCCGCGGTCAGACGATCATCATCGTGGACTCGTTCGGGTCCCCGACCGTCCAGCGCGACCTGAGCACGTTCGACAGGGTCGCGGGCCTTCCCGCGCCGCCGTCGCTGACGGTCATCCAGCCCGCCGGCAGGGTCCCGCCGTACCAGCCGACCTCCAACCGCGAGGGCTGGGCCGGCGAGACCGACCTCGACGTCGAGTACGCGCACACGATCGCCCCGGGCGCCAGCATCCTGCTGGTCGAGACCCCGACCTCGGAGAACGAGGGCACGACTGGGTTCCCGCAGATCGTCGCGGCCGAGAGGTACGTGATCAACCATCACCTCGGCGGCGTGATCAGCCAGAGCTTCAGCGCGACCGAGGAGACCTTCCCGTCCCGGCAATCGCTGCTCAGCCTGCGCGGCGCCTACATCGACGCGGCGAGCAAGGGCGTGACCGTGCTGGCGGCCTCCGGTGACAGCGGAGCCGCGGACGTCAGGTTCGATCAGGTGACCTACTACCTGCGCCCGGTGACGTCGTGGCCGGACAGCGACCCGCTGGTGACGGGCGTCGGCGGGACCCAGCTGCACCTCAGCGCGGCCGGCGCCGACGTCAGGCCGCCGACGGTCTGGAACGACACGTATAACGTCCCCACCAACGAGTTCATCGTCGGCAACAGCGGGCCGAACCCGCTGGCGGGCGGCGGCGGGAAGTCGGTGATCTTCCCTCGGCCGCCGTACCAGAACGGGGTGCCGAAGATCGTGGGCGGCAGCCGCGGCGTGCCCGACATCTCGATGAGCGCTGCGTGCAACGGCGCGGTCGACATGTACCAGAGCTTCAGCGGCCAGCCGGCCGGGTGGTACCCGACCTGCGGCACCAGCGAGGCGACGCCGCTGTTCGCCGGGATCGTGGCCCTCGCCGACCAGGTGGCCGGGCACCCGCTCGGCGTGATCAACCCCTCCCTGTACCGGCTCTCGGCCGCTCGCGCGCCCGGCATCGTCGACGTGGTGTCCGGCAACAACACCGTGTCGTTCAGCCAGGGCGGCAGGCTGCACACCATGCCGGGGTTCGTGGCGCGGCCCGGGTACGACCTCGCGTCGGGAGTCGGCACGGTCAACGCGCTCTGGTTCGTGCGGGAACTGGCCCGCGCGGGCCGGTAGCCCGACGAGCCGCTTAGCGAGTCGGAAAGCGCGGCGGCCGGGAAGGGCTGGCTACGCTGCATGCATGTGCGCTGATGGCGGGCCCGCCGGCGTGATCTGCGTGCTCGGCGACGCCCACCTGGACGTCGTCGTGTTGGCCCGCGGGCCGGTCGCCGAGGAGACCGACACCCCCGCGCGCACCTCGGTTGGGGTCGGGGGGCAGGCGGCCAACGTGGCCGCGTGGGTGGTGGCCCTGGGCGGCCGGGCCCGCCTGATCGCGGCGCGGGGAACCGACCTGGCCAGCCAGCTCGTGGCCGGCGAGCTGGCCCGCCGCGGGGTGGAGCTGGTGGGGCCGGTCATCGAGGGGCGCACCGGCGTCGTCGTGTCCCTGGCCGACGGCGCGGGCCGGTCGATGCTCACCGACCGCGGGATCGGCCCGCTGCTCGCGGCGGACTCGCTGCGGGACGACTGGCTGCTGGGCTGCGGCTGGCTGCACCTGCCGGCCTACAGCCTGGTCGCCGAGCCGGTCCAGGCCGCGGCGCTGGCCGCCGCCGCGCGGGTGCCCCGGCTGAGCATCGATCTCTCCTCGACCGCGGCGCTGCAGGCGTTCGGGGTAGGACGGTTCCGTGAGCTGATCACGCGCCTGCGCCCCGACGTGGTGTTCGGCAACGAGGCCGAGGCCGCCCTGGTCGGGGACCTGCCGGGCGCCGAGCTCGTGGTTAAGCTGGGCGAGCG
This sequence comes from Streptosporangiaceae bacterium, assembly GCA_035934395.1. Taxonomy (GTDB): domain Bacteria; phylum Actinomycetota; class Actinomycetes; order Streptosporangiales; family Streptosporangiaceae; genus JASHPR01. Next base: position 315 of record DASYXX010000541.1, on the reverse strand, counting down.
CGGGGTCCGCGCGGCCGGGACCGTGATCCCCGCGCTGCCGACGCGGCCGGTGGACTCGACCGGGGCCGGCGACGCGTTCGCCGCCGGTTACCTCGTCGGCGGGATCGCGCTCGGCCTGGAGGCGGCGGCCCGCGCGGTGGCAACGATGGGAGCGATGCCTTGACCTCCTCGCGGTGGGGCGACCAGCCGCCCGCGGCGCTGGCCGCCGAGGTGGCCGAGGCGCTGCGGAGCGGCCGGCCGATCGTGGCGCTGGAGACCACGCTGGTCTCGCACGGGTTCTCCGGCGGGCGTGGGCTCGCGGCCGCGCGGGCGGCC
>DASYXX010000537.1:0-7777 GCA_035934395.1 Streptosporangiaceae bacterium | reverse complement strand
GCGCCGCCGCCCAGTCGATCAGGTGCTCGGTGACGTAGTCATTGGCGCGGAACCCCACCACCGCGGCTACCGCCTGCGCCGCCAGCCGCTCCGCCCCGTCCAGCCCGGCCCGCGCCAGCGGCCGATCCAGCTCCCCGGCGGAGTGGGCCCGGAATCCGCGGCCCTCCCCGGGAACCACGGGCACGAACTGCCCAGCCTCCATCCAGGTTCCTCCAGTCGCCGCAGAGCCCGCCTGCCGCCACAAGGTCACGGCACCCGGCCCCTTCCAGCCAGCGCGTCAGCCGGCGGTGCACCACCGCCCGGTCATCGCAAGAAACAACAGGCCGGAAACGGGGCAGAGCAGAATCAACGATAGACCGCGCTCGCCGTCTCCCCGCAGGAAGACAGATACCCGGCCCCTCGGAAAGATCACGACAGCGCACGAGCGTGAACTCGGCTGGCCCGGTCAGCGTGCGCCCGATGACTTCGCCGTTCGCGCGCATCCCGGCCCTGGCAGCCGGATTAGTCGCCGTCGCGGCCCCGGGCTCGCCGCCGCCGCGGCCTCCGGCCCGCGCTCCTCACCCTGGGCACCGCCCGGGGGGCGGCCCGCCGACGCTGCACGCCTTCGAGACCGACCGGGCCGATGCGGGCCGGGCCCGCACCTTCATGCGCCCGGCGCGCCCCGGCGGCTTAGTGGTTAAGGCTGGAAGTTCGTCGGGGGCCGATCAGTCGGCTTGCGTCGGCTATTGGCCGATGCCGGTGAGGTGGACGGTGCAGGCGGTGTCGAGGGCCGCAGACCTCGCCAGGACACTCCAGCGGATCAGCGCCCGCCAGGAACCCGCCGAGCGGCCAGCCCCGGCCACCCTGCCAGCAGCGGCCTGATGAACCCCCCACGAAGGGAGTGTCCGGCACCATCCGATTGGTGAGCATGCGCCGGCCGGACCTGACCCCCGGCTGGCGGAGATCAGTGCACCGATGTTGACTGCTAGGTGATTTCATGTCAACCTCATTAACGTGAAAACGGCGAGGCGGTCCTACCGGATGGGCGCCCGGGCGGCGGCCGCTGCTGCGACGGCAGAGCGGATCCTGGACGCGGCGGTCGAGGTGTTCTGGGAACTGCCGACCGACCAGGTCTCCCTGGATGAGGTGGCGCGGCGCGCCGGGGTGTCGGTGCAGACGGTGATCCGCCGCTTCGGCGGCCGGGAAGGGCTGATGGCCGCGGCCGGGGCGCGCGAGGCTGGGCGGGTGCGCGACCAGCGTGATGAGGCACCGGCCGGAGACGTGTCCGGCGCGGTCCGGGTGCTGGTCGACCATTACGAGGCGATGGGCGACCGGGTGCTGCGGCTGCTGGCCGAGGAGCAGCGGGTTCCCGGGCTTCGCCCGATCGCCGACATGGGGCGCGGTGTGCACCGGGAGTGGTGCGCCCGCGTCTTCGCGCCCGCGCTTGCGGGCCGGGCAGGCATCGAGCGGCAGCGGCGGCTGGCGCAAATCGTCGCTGTCTGCGACGTCTACACCTGGAAGCTGCTGCGCCGCGACGCGGGCCTGACCCGCCAGCAGACCGAGCTGGCCCTGGCCGAGCTTCTCATTCCTCTTGCGGAGGCCGCTGATGGCTCACGTGCTTGCTTATACCTCGCCCGCGCGCGGGCACCTCTACCCGCTGACACCGATCTTGGACGAACTGCGCCGGCGCGGCCACCAGATCACCGTGCGGACGCTGGCTTCGCAGGTGTCGCTGATGCGCGAGCGCGGGTTCGCCGCGGCGGCCATCAGCGGCCGGGTCGAAGCGGTCGTGCACCAGGACTGGCGGGGCCGCAACCCCCGCCAGGCGCTAGCGATCGCGGTCCGTGTATTCTGCGCCCGCGCCGAGCACGACGCCGCCGACCTGCGTGATGCGATCAGTGCCGAGCGGCCCGACACCATCCTCGTGGACATCAACAGCTGGGGGGCGCTCGCCACGGCAGAGCAGTGGGGCGGCCCGTGGGCTGCCTTCTGCCCCTACCCGCTGGCCCTGCGCTCGGCCGACGTGCCGCCGTTTGGGCCCGGGCTGCCGCCCGCCCGCGGCCCGCTCGGGCACGCCCGCGACCGCCTGCTCCGCCCGCTTGTCCTGGGCACGATCGAAAAAACGATGCTGCCGCCGCTCAACAGCGTCCGCGCGGCGACAGGGCTGGCGCCCCTGGGCGAAGCCGATGAGCTGTTCCGCGCGCCGCCGCTGCTGCTTTACCTGACCGCCGAGCCTTTCGAGTACCCGCGCCGGGACTGGCCGGGCAACATCGTCATGGTCGGCCCGTGCGCGTGGGAACCACCCGCCGACCCGCCGCAGTGGCTGTCAGCGGCCGGCGAGCCGATCGTCCTCATCACCACCTCCTCCGAATTCCAGAACGACCACCGGCTCGTTGATGTGGCTCTCGAGGCGCTGGCCGACGAGCCGGTCCATCTCGTCGCCACCTTGCCCGCTGGCGAGGGATCCAGCCGCGCAGCTGTGGGCAACGCCCACGTCGGGCGGTTCATCCCGCACGGGCAGCTGCTAGACCGCGCGGTCTGCGCGGTCACCCACGGCGGGATGGGCGCCACCCAGAAAGCCCTCGCCTACGGTGTCCCCGTCTGCGCCGTACCGTTCGGGCGGGACCAGTTCGAAGTGGCCCGCCGCGTCCAGGTCGCCGGCGCTGGCACCCGGCTTCCCGCCGCCCGCCTGCGCCCAGACCGCTTGCGCGCCAAGGTGCGGGAGGCGATGACCTGCGCTGACGGCGCCCGCCGGGTCGCCGCCGGATACGCGGCCGCAGGCGGCCCGGCTGCCGCCGCCGACGCAGTGGAAAAACGGCTCCTGGGCCAGGACCTCGCAACGCCCAGCCAGCGGGCATCTGGTCCCAACCGTCAGTGACGCGCACGCGCGGAGAATAGCCGGAGAGGTTCGGAGGTCCGCCGCGACGGCTACGAAGACAGCATCCAGCCCAGCGGCAGTCCTGAAGAAGCCCTGGATTGCGCCTGCGGTCTGTACCTCAACGACCCCACCGCCTGTGCGGCCCCCGACGAATTAACGGCGAGGACCGGGGGTCGCGCCCGTAAGTTCGCCGGGGGTAGAGATCACGCGGCCAGGGTGTGGGGCTGGGCCCTGTTGTGGGCGTCGATGCGGTGGAGCAGGTCGTTGAGGTCGGCGCGGGTGAATGTCCAGTTGAACGGCCTGGCGATTTGGTTGTAGTGGACCTCGAATGCGGCCAGGCGGTCGCGGATCTGGTCCAGGCTGGTGAAGTCGTTAGGCGTGAGGACTTTGCGCTGGACGACGGAGAAGTAGATTTCCGCCTGGTCCAGCCAGGAGGCGTGGGCGGGCAGGTGGATCAGGTGCGCGTTCGGCTACGCCTGGGCCATCCGTTCGACCCAGGCGGCGCGGTGAGAGGACCCGTTGTCTGTGATCCAAAACACCCGGTCCGCGCTGGCGTACGGTTCGGTGGTCATCACCTGCTTGACCAGCCGGGCGAACGGTGCGATCCCGGTGGTGGGCTCGCACCGGCCGGTGACCCGCCCGCGGTGGACGTCCCAGGCGGCCAGGTAGGCCAGGGCCCCGCCGCGCCGGTAGTCATGCTCGACCCGCATCGCGCGGGCCTTGCCGGGTGGCAGGGTGGGGTGACGGCGGCAGCGGGCCTGGATCGAGGTTTTCTCATCGGCGCAGATGACATAGTCGTTGCTGCCCAGCGGTGCGCCGTCCCAGATCCCCGCGTACAGGCCGAGGACCAAGGCGGCCTTGGCGGCGAACTGGGGGTCGCGGACGGAGATCCAGGACCGGTGCTGCCAGGGTTTGAGGGCGTCAGCGGCCAACCACCGGCGGATGGTGGAGGCCGAGACCGCGATCTGGCAGCGGGCGGCCAGTTCACGGGCCAACTCGGGGCAACTCCACCGCGACAGCGGCACCCCGGACTCAGCGGGCAGCGCGCACGCCAGCGCGACGGCCTCGGCCCGGTCAGTGGCGGTGAACACCGGCGGGCGCCCGCTGCGCGGGGCATCCTTCAGCCCCGCCAGCCGGCCGGCCGCGAACCGGCGCCGCCACCTGCGGACCGTGCCCACATGCGCCCCCGCCTCCCGGGCGATCGCGGCGTTGGCCGTGCCGGCCGCCGCGGCAAGCACGATCTGGGCCCGCAGCCGGTCGCGGTACTCGCTGCGCACCGACCGGGCACGGGCCGCTAACACAGCCTCTTCCTCAGCGGACAAGACAATCAGGTACGGGCTTGGCACAGGCATGAATTCTTTGTGCCCTGCCGCGCCGGCCCAGCGACAGGTCACGCCATTGTGGTGACCACCATCGGGGAGGATGGCTGTCGTGGCCAGATACCCCGACTCGACCAAGGCCTCCATGGAACAGCGCCTGCGTGCCAGGGCCCGCGAACGCTGGCCCCAGATCGCCAGCCTGCACATCCGCCACCGCGGAGCCTTCAGCTACATCGACGCGACCCTGACCGACACCACCACGCTCAAACTATGCCGGCTGCGCTACTTCGGCTCCGCCCACCAATGGCAGTTCGCGATCTACCGCGCCAGCCACGACGACTACGACGAATCGGTCTTTCCCACCGGCCTGCCGGTCGGCACTTGCCAACAAGCCCTCGACACCGCCTGCGGCCTCTACCTCAACGACCCCACCGCCTGGGCCTGACCCCCGACGAACTTACGGACGAGACAACTTAGGGCCTGGGCGAGGCAGTCAGCTGTCGGTGGCCAGCGACCACAAATCCGCGCGCTCGTCGGCCAGCAAGCTCGGGGCAAGCCTGGCCCGCCGGGCCACCAGGCGCGCGCACGCCGCCATCTCGCCGTCCAGGTCCAGCTCGGGGTCGCCGCCGCGGTCGAGCCCCACGGCGGCCCGCAGCACCCCGCCGGCCAGGTAGAACCCGATCAGCTTGCCCTCGTCGAGGCTGCCGCGGACCACGAAGTCATCCCAGCTCGCGGCGTGGCCGACGTACTCCAGCTTGTGCTCGTACTGGTCGGACCAGAACGAGTGCACGTAGTCGTAGGGCGCGGTCGAGCCGAGCATCGACCTGGCCGCGGCGCTGCCCTGCTTCTCGGCGTTGTTGTAGTGCTCGACGCGGACCCGGCCGAACAGCGGGTGGAGCTGGTTCGCCACGTCGCCGGCGGCCCACACGTCGGGCGCGGTGGTCCGGCACAGCTCGTCAGAAAGCAGCCCGTTCTCCTGCTTAGCCTCCGCCCCGAATATCGCGGGCACGTCCGGAGTGATCCCGATGCCCGCGACCGCGAAGTCGCAGGGCACCCTGATGCCGCTGGCGGTCACCGCCGTCTCCACCCGCCCGTTTCCTTCGAACGCCGCGATCTGCTCCCCGGCCAGGAGCTCGACGCCGTTCGCGCGGTGGAAGGCGCCGATCGCCGCGCCCATCTCCGCGCCCAGGACCTTCTTGAGCGGAGCCTCCCCCGGGAAGATCGTGGTCACGCGGACCCCGAGCTGAGTCAGCGAGGCCGCGACCTCGCAGCCGATGAAGCCCATGCCCACGATCACCGCGCGGCGGCCCGGCCGGGCCTCGCCCTTGATCGCCTCGCACTCGGCCACCGTGCGCAGGTAATGCAGACCGGGCAGGTCGGCGCCCGGGATCGTGAGTCGCCGGTTCTGGCTTCCGGTGGCGATAAGCAGCTTCTGGTACCCGAGCTCCCGGCCGGAATCCAGCCGGACGGTATGCGCGGCCGCGTCGATGCACACGGCCGCTTCCCATGGGCATTCGACATCGTGCTCCTCGTACCAGCCGGCCGGCCTGACGTACCAGTCCGTGAGGTCTTCCTCGGACCGCAGGTACGTCTTGGACAGCGGAGGCCGGCCAAACGGGATTCCCGGTTCCCGGCTGATCAGCGTGATCCGGCCCCGGTAGCCCTCCTGCCGCAGGGTCACGGCGGCGTTCCCCCCGGCCAGTCCGCCGCCAACGATCACGATCGGGTCATTGCCGGTTCTTTCGGCCACCGGGTACATCTGCCCGCCCGGAAGCGGCGGGAAACACGGCCGGTCTCAGAGCCCGAAGCGGGCGTAACATGCGGCCCGGTCGGCGTCGCTGACGTGCTCGATCGCGGTCAGGACGTCCTGGGCCTGCCGCGCGACCAGCGGGTCGGGATCGGTGAGCAGGCGCTCGGCCAGGTCGGCGGCGACCGCGGCCGGCTTGACCGCGGCCACGTCGAGCAGGGCCTGCGCGACCGCGTGCCGGTCCCGCGGCTCGGCGCTCGCGCACAGCGAGTCGAGGATCGCATAGGCGTCACGCCGGCTCAGCACCAGTTCCTTCACCGCGGCCATGGCGGGCGCCCAGACGTACCAGTCCTCGGCGCTCGGCATGGCCAGCCGCCCCAGGATCGGGAGCGGGACGTCGAGCGGCGCCACGGCCGCCCGGTCCCGGAGCAGGTGCGCTGCGCACGAGCGCGCCGGGTAGTCCGCCCCGGCGGCCAGCATCTCGATCATCTCGACGGAGATCAGCGACGCCTGGAGCCTCGCCATCGCCCGGAGCAGCGCCGCCCCGGCGAGCTGCCCGGCCCGTCCCGGGCCCTCCAGCACCTCGTGGTGAAGCGCGCGGGCCATCCTCCGGCCGTCGCACTCACCGCCGCCGGTCAGCAGCCGGTACGCCCGCCGGGTGGCCTCGCCGCGATCGTCGGGCCGCAGGCCGTCGCAGAGCAGGCGCAGATCCCCGGCCGTGCCGGTCTCGGCGCCGGGCCGGGGGGCAGCCGTGCGGGGCGGTGAGGGCGGGCTCGTCAGCCCCCATTCCTCAAGCTGCTTCACGATGACCGCTGCCGCGCCGAGCGGATTGGCCATGTCGAGGCGGTCGTAGGTCGGGGTGATGCTGCTCGGCAGGAGCACCTCGCGCGACTTCAGGATCTGGGAGTGGTCCCGCAGGTGCGGGCGAAGGCTCGCCAGCTGAATCTCGTCGATGATGTTCGCCCGCGGGTACGTCGTGCCGTCGCTGAGCGCGTAATCCGCGGTGCACAGGGCCACGAAAGCAGATGATGCGTCCAGGTAGGACTCGACCTTGGCCTCAGGCCTCTTGCCCGTTCCTGGCAGCGGCGGCTCATCGCCGACGATGATGCCGCGCAGGCCGTGCTCGGCCAGCGCGTCGCGCACCGGCCACGCGACCGCCTCTTTGAACTTCTCGGAGCAGGACACGAAGGCCGCAACCTGTCCGCCCAGCATCCCGGATCACCCCCTTAGGCCTAATCTTCACCGACGATTGGCCGATATGAACCCCATACGCCGCTTCTCGTGGCCTGGTAGGTGCGCCGGGGTGCGCGCGGCTAGGATCGCGGCGTGATCAATGGCCTGCACGCGATCGTGTTCTCGCCGGAAGCCGACAAGGTCCGCTCGTTCTTCGGGGACGTGCTCGGCCTGCCCGCCGTGGACGCGGGCCAGGGCTGGCTCATCTTCGCGGCGCCGCCCGCTGAGCTGGCCGTCCACCCCGCCGACCATCGGGGTCACGAGCTGTACCTGATGTGCGACGACATCCACGCCACGCTGGCCGAGCTCGGCGGCAAGGGAGTCGAGGTAGCCAGGGAGGTCTCCGATCAGGGCTGGGGCCTGCTCGCCGCCGTCCGGCTGCCGGACGGCGGCGAGCTGCCCATTTATGAGCCACGGCACCCCTCGCCGCTGCGGCCGTAGGGATATTCACACGGCCTCCACATCCCGTGCAGCACGCCTGCACGGCCGGCTGCTCTACTGCACCGGTGGTGAGAGGCCAAGGCAGGCCTGGGGGGGCCGGCCGGCGACAGGGGGAACCCGGCCGGCCCCAGCCCGGCTAGGTCAGGCGCATGTGCAGCCGGACCGTGGTGCCATCCGGAC
>DASYXX010000522.1:0-3567 GCA_035934395.1 Streptosporangiaceae bacterium | reverse complement strand
GCGGCGGTTAGGGTCGCGGTTGTGGATCCGCGCCGTCACGTGCCGAGGACTGACGTGGTGCTCGCCGACCCCCGGCTGTCGGCGGCACGGGAGCGGCTGGGCGGGTCCCTGGTCAAGGCCGCGGTCGCCCGAGCTCAGGAGCTGGCCCGCTGCGGGGCCATCAGCCCGGCCAGCGTCGCCGACGCGGCGGTCGCCTCGTTGCCGCCGATTGCCGCCAGCCTGACTCCGGTGATCAACGCGACCGGCGTTCTGGTACACACCAATCTTGGCCGCGCGCCGCTGTCGCCTGCCGCACGTGAGGCGGTGCAGGCGGCGGCGGGCTGCACGGACGTGGAGTTCGATCTGGCGTCGGGCAGGCGCGGCCGCCGGGGCGCGGGCGCGCTGGACGCGCTCGCGCGGGCGGTCCCGGCGGCCGGGGCGGTGCATGTGGTCAACAACAACGCCGCCGCGCTGGCGCTGGCAGCCACGGCGCTGGCCGCCGGGCGGGAGATCATCGTCAGCCGCGGTGAGCTGATCGAGATCGGCGACGGATTCCGGCTTCCTGACCTGCTGCAGTCCACCGGCGCCCGGATACGTGAGGTGGGCACCACCAACCGGACCGTGCTGGCCGACTACCGGCGTGCCATCGGCACTGACACGGCCTTCGTCTTGAAGGTGCACCCCTCCAACTACGTGATCGAGGGCTTCACGACGTCGGTCAGCGTGAGAGAGCTCGCTGACCTGGGAGTGCTGGTGATCGGCGACATCGGTTCGGGCCTGCTCCGGCCGAGCCCGGTGCTTCCCGACGAGCCTGACGCCGACTCCTGGCTGCGGGCCGGCGCGGGACTGGTCACCGCCAGCGGCGACAAGCTGCTCGGCGGGCCGCAGGCGGGCCTTCTGCTGGGCGACGCGGAGACGGTTACCTGCCTGGCGCGCCATCCGCTGGCCCGGGCGCTGCGTGTGGACAAGCTGACCCTCGCCGCCCTGGAGGCGACCCTTACCGGCCCGGCCGCGCCGGTCAGCCAGGCGATGACGGCAACCGTGCAGTCACTCACGGAGCGGGCCGGGGCCCTCGCAGACCGGCTGGCCAGCGAAGGCGTCGACTGCCAGGCGGTGCCGGCCGCCGCCGCTGTCGGCGGCGGTGGCGGCCCGGGCGTGCGGCTGCCGAGTGCCGCGCTGTCCCTTCCCGAGCAGCTGGCATCCGCCCTGAGGTCGGGCGAAGCGGTGCGCCGCGGCGACACGCCGGCGGTCGTCGGCAGGATCGAGGGCGGCCGGCTGCTGCTCGACTTGCGGGCCGTCGCTCCCGCCGACGACGAACGGCTGGCCGCGGCCGTGCTCGCCGCCGCGGCCCGCGACCACGCCCCGCAGCCATCCGCCCCTCTCACCGCAGCCCCGGCGCCCGCCGCTGGCGGATCCTCGCCCGGCCGGGAGTAGCGCATGCACGTCATCGCGACCGCCGGTCACGTGGATCACGGGAAGTCGATGCTGGTGCGCGCGCTCACCGGGATGGAGCCGGACCGGTGGGAGGCGGAGCGGCGCCGGGGCATGACGATCGACCTCGGCTTCGCGTGGATGACACTGCCGTCGAGTGAGGAGATCGCTTTTGTCGACGTGCCCGGGCACGAGCGGTTCCTAACGAACATGCTCGCCGGCGCGGGCCCGGCGCCCGCGGTGATGTTCGTGGTGGCCGCCGATGGGGGCTGGATGCCTCAGTCTGCCGAGCATCTTGCGGCGATCGACGCCCTCGGTGTCCGTCACGGGGTGCTGGTGGTGACGCGGGCCGACCTGGCCGACGCGGGACCGGCGCTGCGGCAGGCCGCGCAGAAGATCGCCGCTACCACCCTTGGCGCGCTGGAAGCGGTCGCGGTCAGCGCAGTGACCGGCCAGGGCCTTCCCGAGCTGGTCGCCGCGCTCGGCAGGCTCGCGGCGCGGCTCCCGCGGCCTGACCCGCAGGACGGTGTCCGGCTGTGGCTGGACCGGGTGTTCGCCATCAAGGGCAGCGGGACCGTGGTCACCGGGACTCTGCAGGCGGGGACCGTGCGCGCCGGGGACGAGCTGACGGCGACCCCCGCAATGCGCACGGTGCGGATCAGGGGCGTGCAGTCGCTCGGCTCACCGGCCGCTCAGGTCAGCGGTGTCGCCCGGGTGGCGCTGAACCTGCGGGGGGTCAGCAAGCGGGAGCTGGGCCGCGGCATGGCGCTCATCCACCCCGGCCGCTGGACGGTGGCCAGCGTGATCGACGTCCGCCTGGCACCGCCGCCGCCAGACTACGAGGAGCCACGCGGCACCTTCCGGCTGCCGCAGCATCTCACGCTGCACATCGGCGCGGCCCGCGCCGTGGCCCGGGTCCGGATGCTGGGCAGCCGGTTTGCCAGGCTCAGCCTGGACCACCCCCTGCCGCTGCACGTCGGCGACCGGGTGCTGCTCCGCGATCCCGGCGCGGCCGCCGGCCACTCGGGCGGGCGACCGGTATTCGGCGCGACAGTGCTCGATGTTTCGCCGCCGCAGCTGCGCGGCAGCGGCGCCGCCGCAGCCGCGGCGCGAGGGCTAGCATCCTGGCCAGAGGTGCCAGCGACAGCGGACCTGCTGCGTCGGCACCGGCTGCTGCGGTCCAGCACGGCATCGGCCATGGGCCTGCGCGACCTGCCGCCGCCGGTCAGCGGGGAATGGCTGGCCGACCCGGCGCACTGGCAGCGGCTGCGCCAGCTCCTGGCTGCGGCGGTCGCCGCGCACGCGGAGCGCGACCCGCTGGCTCCCGGCCTCTCGGTCGACGCGGCCCGGGCCGAACTCGGCCTGCCCGACCGCGATCTGGTCGAAGCCCTCGCAGCCTGGCGCGCGACCGTCGGCGCCGATGCGCCGATCGACGCGAGCGGCGGATACCTGCGCAGCGCCGACGGTGGCGATAGGGCACAGCCAGAGCATGCTGACGGTGCCCTCGCGCCTGGGCAGCGCCCAGCCGTCGGCGGCAGCGCCGCGCAGCCCACCCGTCCGCGCCTTCCGGCTCCGGTAGCCGACGCGATCCAGGCGGTGTTCGCCGACCTAGCGGACGCACCGTTCAGCGCGCCCGACGCGGAGCGGATGCGCGAGCTGGGGCTCGACACGCGGGCGGCCGCGGCGGCGGAGCGCGCCGGCCTGCTGCGTCGCCTGCCCGGCAACGTGCTGCTCGCGCCCGACGCACCCGAGCGGGCGGCGCGGATCCTGGCCGGCCTGCCGCAGCCGTTCACGGCGGCAGAGGCGAGACGGGCGCTGGGCACGACCCGGCGGGTTGTGATTCCGCTGCTGGAGTGGCTGGACCGGAAGGGAGTCACCCGGCGGCTGGCCGACGATCGCAGGACCTTGCGTGAGCTGCCGGGCTCGCAGACACCGAACGCAGGACGATGAGCACGTGGCTGTTGCCACCACGCTGAGATGCGCATTGACTCCCGAGCCGCGCCTGCAAATGCCGGCTCCTGGGTCTGTTGCGCCGGGTGAGCTCGCCGTGAGGGTGCGATCGGCCGACCCGCCGTTGTGGTGCCTGGGGGTATCCGCGCCTTATGTCGTGACAAGCTCCCGGCCGAGCTGGCGGCCGAGGTGCTGCGCGGCGGCCTC
>DASYXX010000519.1:0-3881 GCA_035934395.1 Streptosporangiaceae bacterium | reverse complement strand
TTGTGAGCCTCGATGGCTCGGTCGGTTTCGAACTCCGATTCGTCGACCGGCGACTGCGCGCCGGTGAGGACGACGAGCCTGGGTTCGGCCAGTTCCGCTAGCCGCGCGGCGACGTCCGGCGGAACCGGTGCGTTGGTTCCTTGGAAACCGGCGAACGGGCGGAAGGTGCCGATCTCCGGGTCGGCGAGCAGGTCTGAGCGCAGCAGTGGAGGGTCGATGCTGTAGTCGAACCGGATGTCGGTTTGCCATAGCCCGAATTCTGAATCAGCGTTCTCGTATGGCAGGCTTGTAATTGTCGCGACGTAGTAGATCCCCGGCTGGTCCGGTCCGACAACCTGCAGCCAGACCCGATCGTTCAGAGCGATCCTGTCCCGGTACCGCGGCGTGTTCCACCAATCCTGCCTTGAGGCGGCCACGGCCGCATGCACGTCGTACCGCTTCGGGTTCGATTGAAAGATCCAGTCCGCCATGCTTCCCGCATCTCTCCTCGCATCGGCACGCTGAGGACTTAGTCGCACGAGAGTAAGCGGACTGAAAGTACGCCAGGCGACGCGTGACACGCAACGCGGTGCCCCATCTGACCGGCATTCCAGAGGTTCTGCTCGTAACCCGTTGGCAGCCAGGGGCTGGTCCAGGGGGCGGCCATAGCCAGCATCTGGCCCGGGTGAGCGGCTGCGGAAGAAGGAGTGGATCTGCCGGAGGCGGCCGGGCCAGGTGACGGCGGTGTTGGCGATGTAGTTCTTCAGCCCGGCCCACATGCGTTCAGTCGGTTTGCCACAGTGCATGCATCGTTGGACAGGCGGGTGTGAGCGAGCCGATTATCGGCAGGGAGGGCCTGCTTCGGCTGGTCGAGTGGGCCGAGCGGCTGCGGGGCGAACAGGTCCGCATAACCGGCGTCGGGGAACACCTCCGCGCGGCGCCCGGCCAGGAACGCGAACATGCTGTTCTCGGGAACCAGGTGCCCGGCCAGCGCCGCCGCGTCCAGGAACTGCCGGTCTGCCCGCTCGAAACCCTGCATGGAAGGATTAGCCCAGGCCACCGAACACCAAGCCGGCAAACACGCTATAAACAGTGCGCCTATTTCAGCAGGCTCATAATTAGCCCGGGCGCCTGCGCGTTCGGTCGGCGCTAGGCCGGGGGCTTGATGGCGCGGGTGGCGAGGTAGCCAGGCAGGTACCTGGCCGTGGCGTCCGCGTGGTGCGGGGCCTCGGCCAGGTGGGTGAGGACGAAGCCCGCGGCGAGCTGGCCGCCGATCTGCTCGGTCAGCGAGTGGCTGTACTCGATCGGGCCGTCTCCGTAGCAGCGGCTGCGCTCGGCGTCGGTCAGGTCGAGCGTGCTGAACGGGAGCCGGTGGCGCACCACGAGCTCCTCGCGCTCATCCAGCGCGGCCACGTCGAAGATGAAGATGTCCGGGTTCATGAACCCCGCCAGCAGGACGCCACCAGGCCGCAGCACGCGGTGCGACTCGCGCCAGACCGGTGCCAGGTCCGGGCAGAACACGTTCGACACCGGGTTGACGACCACCTCGAAGCTGGCGTCGGGGAAGGCGCCCAGATCCCGCATGTCGCCGAGTACCGTGCGGATCGCCAGACCCTCGCGGGCGGCTACCTCATCGTCGCGGGCGAGCTGCCGCGGCGAGTTGTCGAACACGGTCACCTCCGCGCCCGCCGCCGCCAGCACCGGTCCCTGCTGCCCGCCGCCGGAGGCCAGGCACAGTACCGGGGTGTCGGCCAGCTCGGCCGGGAACCAGTCGCGGGGGACGGGCCGGTGCCCGATGAGCACCACCGACCAGTCGCCCGCCCGGGCACGGGCGATGACCTCGGGCCCGACCGGCCGAGTCCAATCGTTGTCGCTGTCCACTTCGCGGTCCCACGCGGCGCGGTTGTGCGCAACAGGGTCGAAAGGCTCGGACACAGCAGCACAGTTTAGGCCCGGGCGCCCTCGTGGTCGCCGCGGGCTTGATGCTCGTGCTCGTCCGGGCTGCCGCCCATCATCTTGGGCATCTGCCCGCCGCCGGAGCGAACGAACCGCACGAGCATGTCGACGCGTGGGTCCGCCAGGGGGCCCCAGACCGGGCAGGCCGCTGGCCACCCAGCCGCCCGCGCGCCGCGGAAGCATGCACGCACTCGACCGGAGGAAGGTAAGTGTCAGCGCGAAGACTCGTGAACGGTGTCGTGGAATGGAGTTCCCGAGATTGGAACTAAGGCACGATTAGTCGGTCTCCGGCGGGCTGATGCCGCAGTTAACGTTCGCCAAGGTACTTATACCGTGCTGGGCCTGACGGGAGGCTGGCCGGGCCGACTGGGGATGCCGGATGCTGCGGCGTGGAGCGTGCGGCCGACTGCGGCGAGCCGGGCCTCGGTTGCTGGCCAGAGGCCGGTTGATCCCCCTCTGGGGCCGAAGCCGCGGCCGCGCCGCCGGGCGCGCCTGGCCCGCTGCTCATGCCAGGAGGGATGCCGCCCGGGCAGTGCCGGCGCAGCGACCTGCTCTAAGCCTGGCAGCTAGCCATGCGCGCCTTTGGCGAGCACCGCCGTGAGCAGCTCCCGCAGCGGCGCGGTGGGGTCCCGTTCGGTGACCTGGACTGCCAGCTCTCTGGCGTGGATGTGGTAGACGGCCGGGGCCGGTACGGCGGCGCAGCGCCCAGGTCGGCCTGTCCGGCGAGCTCCTCCCAGCAGGCAGGGTCGGCAACGTCCGTCACCGGGCGGCGGACGCTCCTATCCGCTCCGACCCGGGCGACCGTGACTCTCACCTGTGCGGCTCGTCCGATCCGGGGCAGCGTGAGCGCCCGCCACCGTCCCCGTGGGCGGGCCCCGAACCGTGGCCTGGCACAGTGGCCGACATGGGCGATCGGCTGGTGCGGCTGTTCTTGTGCGGCGACGTGATGACCGGCCGCGGCGTCGACCAGGCTCTCCCGCACCCGGGCGACCCGGAACTGCGGGAGCGGCACGAGCGCGACGCGCGGGCCTACCTCCGCCTGGCCGAGCGGGCCAGCGGCCCGATCCCGCGGCCGGCCGGCTTCGCCTGGCCCTGGGGCGACGCCCTGCAGATACTCGACGACCTGGCCCCCGATGTCCGGGTGATCAACCTGGAAACGAGCATCACCGCCAGCCGCGCCTTCGCGCCGGGCAAGGCCGTGCACTACCGGATGAGCCCGGGCAACCTGCCCTGCCTGGCCGCGGCCCGGCCCGACGCGTGCGCGCTGGCGAACAACCACGCGCTCGATTTCGGCCGCCAGGGACTGGCCGACACACTGGACGCCCTGTCTGCTGCCGGATTGCGGGCGGCGGGCGCGGGACGCGACGCCGGCCAGGCCCGGCGGCCGGCGACCGTCCCGGTGCCCGGAGGCGGTCGCGTGGTCATCTTCTCGTGCGGGACGAGCTCCGGCGGGATCCCGGCAGGCTGGGCCGCTGCCCCGGGCCGCCCCGGCGTCGATTACCTGCCCGACTTGTCGGACGCGACGGCCGCCGAGGTGACCGGCCGGGCGCGGGCGGCCAGGCGGCCCGGTGATGTGGTGGTCGTCTCTCTGCACTGGGGACCCAACTGGGGGTATGACGTGGACCCCGATCAGGTCCGCTTCGCCCGCCGCCTGGTCGCCGGGGGCGTGGACCTGGTCCACGGTCATTCCTCGCACCACCCCGGCCCGGTCGAGGTGTTCGAGGGCAAGCTCATCCTGTACGGCTGCGGCGATTGCATCAACGACTGCGAAGGCATCACCGGCCACGAGCAATACCGCCCCGACCTGCGCGTGCTGTATTTCGCGTCGCTGCAGCCGGACACCGGCACGCTGGCCGCCCTGCGGATGGCGCCCATGCAAGCCAGGAAACTGCGGCTGTACCGGGCCCTCGAGGCGGACGCGCGCTGGCTGGCGACGGTGCTGCAGC
>DASYXX010000174.1:0-1970 GCA_035934395.1 Streptosporangiaceae bacterium | reverse complement strand
GGTTCACCCGGAAGGTGGCCGCCGCGCGGGCGGTCAGCGGGGCCCTCACCGCGCCGGTGACGGCGGTGCGCTGTGCGCATGACCTGCAGCCGCCGGGTAGCCTCGCTCCCCGTCGGGCGATGAGCCTGTAGTACGCACGCGCTTACGAATAGGCGCATCACATTGCGGGTAGTTGTCGCCAGATGTCATAGCGGTCAGGGCCCGCGGAAGGGAAGGGCGGTACGTGCTAGCTGCGCTCGTGCTGGCCGGGATCCTCGGGGCGCCCGTGGGCACGGCCGCGCTGCTGGTCGGCTCCGGGCACCCCAGGCGGACCGCGGGCGCCTGGCCGGCGACCCGCAGGTTCGCTCTTGCGATCGCGGGCACGGCGGTGCTGGCCGCGCTGGTGGGCGCGGCGATGCGGCTGCTCGGGGTGACCGAGCACAACACGATCGCCGGGGTGATCGGCCTGGTCGCCGGGAGCCTGATATGGCTGCCGGTGACCCGGCGCTGGAACGCCCGCGGGCACTTGTGCTGGGCGACCAGCATCTTCCTGTTCGTCGTCTACCTCGACTACGTCCTGCAGTGGACCTTCAACAGCCACCTCGGGCCGGCCAGCGAGGCCGGCGGCCTGCTGCTGTGGTTCTTCGAGCTGTTCGCCGCGATCCTGGCCAGCGCCTATCTGTGGGAGATCTGCGACGCGATCGGCTCGGAGACGTGGCGCCGCCGGGTAGCGCCCGCCGCCACCGCGCAGCTGCCCGCCGCGCGTGACCTCCCGTTCGTCAGCCTGCACGTCCCGGCGCACAACGAGCCGCCGGACATGGTCATCGACACGCTCCGCAAGCTCTTGTGGCTGGACTACCCGAACTACGAGATCATCCTGATCGACGACAACACCGACGACGAGAGCCTGTGGCGGCCGGTCGAGCAGTGGTGCCGTCGGCACGCCGTCAAGTTCGCCCACCTGGAGGACTGGCCGGGTTACAAGTCGGGAGCGCTGAACTACGCGCTGCGTCAGATGACCGACGAGCGGGCCGAGATCATCGGGGTGGTCGACTCCGACTACCAGCTCGACAAGGCGTTCCTGCGCCGCTGCGCACCGCTGTTCGCCGAGAGCTGGGTCGGTTTTATCCAGACACCGCAGGACTACCGCGGCTGGGAGCGCGCCCGTTACTACCGGCGGCTGTACTACTCCTACAAGTACTTCTTCGCGGTCTCCCAGCCGTCGCGCAACGAGCGGGACGGGGCGATCTTCGCGGGCACGATGGGCCTGATCCGGCGGGTGGCCCTGGAGCAGCTCGGCGGGTGGGACGAGTGGTGCATCACCGAGGACGCCGAGCTGTCGCTGCGGCTGCTGCGGGCCGGCTGGACCGGCTACACCGTGGACCATACCTACGGCAGGGGCATCATGCCGCTGACGTTCGAGGCGCTCAAGGGCCAGCGCTACCGGTGGTGCTTCGGCGGCATCCAGATCCTCCGGATGCACTGGCGCTCGCTGCTGCCCGGCCGCGTGACCAAGGAGAACCACCTCACCACGGGCCAGCGCTGGGCGTACCTGTCCGGCGCCGTCCAGTGGTACGGCGACGTGCTCGGCCTGGTGTTCCTGGTCTTCCTGCTCGCCGGGGCGGTCAACCTGGCCACCGGGGGCGGCGAGCTGTTCCGCAAGCTGAGCGCGTTCCTGGTGGCCACGGTCCCGGTGCTGGTGCTGCTCGGCCTGGTGCGGGCGGTCGCGCTGCTGCGCCGCGGCACGGGCGCGTCGTGGCGCGACGCCATCGGCGCGTTCTTCATCTGGCAGTCCACGTCCCTGGTGGTGGCTCGCGCTTCGGTGCTCGGCCTGTTCGCCAAGAAGGCCGCGTTCCTGCGCACGCCGAAAACCAGCGAACAGGCGAAATGGTGGGAGTCGCTGCGGGCGAACTGGGCAGAGTCCACACTGGCCCTCCTCGGCTTCATCGGCATCGGCCTGGCGCTGAGCAAGGCCACCACCACGGTGGCCG
>DASYXX010000483.1:0-4524 GCA_035934395.1 Streptosporangiaceae bacterium | reverse complement strand
CCGGGCGCGCGCTGAGCCGCGGCGGCCGGATCCGCGCGCTGCCGCCGCCGCTGTCGGCCTGGACCCGGGCCCGCGACCTGCCCGCCCCGCCGGCCGTCACGTTCCGGGAGTGGTGGCGTTCCGAGCACCGGGACCGCCCATGACCCCCCGTGAGGAGGTCCTGTCCCGGATCCGCGCCGCCGTCGCAGCATCAAAACCAGATGCCGTAACGGAGGTGGTCCCGCAGTCTGTCCCGGCCTACCGGACCAGCGGTGACCCCGACCGCTCCCGGCTGCTCGACCTGCTCGAGGAGCGCCTCATCGACTACCGGGCCACGGTCCGGCGCGCGGCCGCCACCGGGCTCGCCGCGGCCGTGGGCACGGCCCTGACCCAGCGCGGGGCCCGGCGCGTGGTCGTGCCGTCCGGCCTCGACCTTCCCGCGCTGCCCCCCGGCGTCGAGGCCGTGCCCGACGACGGCCTGGCCCCGCAGGATCTCGACGCGCTCGACGGGGTGATCACCGGCGCCGCCGTGGCCATCGCCGAGACCGGGACCATCGTCCTGAACGGCTCGCCCGATCAGGGCCGGCGCGCGATAACCCTCGTCCCCGATTACCACCTGTGCATCGTGCGCGCCGACCAGGTGGTCGAGCTGGTCCCCGAGGCCGTCGACCGGCTAGACGCGGGCCAGCCGCTCACCTGGATCAGCGGGCCGTCGGCGACCAGCGACATCGAGCTCTCCCGCGTGGAGGGCGTGCACGGGCCCCGCACGCTCGAGGTCATCCTGGTGGAGCCGCGTATCGTGTGAGCATGCTGGTCGAGATCAGCGGCGAGGCGGCCGAGTTCGCCCGCGAGCGGGGCGGCACGCTGTGGGTCTGGGCGGCGCACCCGCGAATGTGCTGCTCGGGCGCGCCCGCGTGGATGCACGTGGCCACGGCGCCACCGGCGGGACTGTCCGGCTTCCAGCCGGTGACCGCCGACGGCGTGCGGGTCTTTTTCCGCGGCGTCGGCGACCGGATGCCGGACGTCCTCGAGATCGGCCTGCGCGGCAGGCGACGGCCCAGGGTCGAGGCCTACTGGGACGGCTGCCTCATGGCGATGACATAGCCGTCACGCCCGCGGCTCGCCCCGGTACGTGCCGAACGACCAGTGGTTGCCTTCCGGGTCGATCACGGCGAAGTCCCTGGAACCGTAGTCGGTGTCGTGCAACTCCCGCAGCACCGTCGCGCCGGCCGCGGTGGCCCGGGAGAACAGCCCGTCGGGATCGTCGGTGACCACGTAGGCGCCGAACGTGCCGGGCCGCAGCGGCCAGTGGTCCTCGGCACCTTCCGCGCGTGCCGAGCCGAGCATGATCCCGCCCCCGGCGGGCCAGGACAGCTGAGCGTGATCCACGCGGTCGCCCTCCCCGTACACGACGGTCTCCTCGAAACCGAACGCGTCGACCAGGAAGCGGATCAGCCCGCGGGCGTCGCGGGCGCGGAGCGTGGGCCAGACCTGTGGTGGTGGCGTCTTATCGTTCATGCGAGCGAGCCTGCCACCGCGCCGCCGCCCGCGGCTTGGACGTTTCGGAACACTCTGCTTGCCTCAGGGGGGACGACCCCCCCTTCAACCCCCCGCCGCGGAGCGAGCTCCGCGAATTCAGAGGCGAGCCAGACCGAAGGCGGGCAGCCCGCAAGCTCGCGGAACTCTCGCGCGAGGTGGGCCTGGTCGTAGTACCCGTGGTCGGCCGCGAGGCTGGCCAGCGAGGGCTGCTGCCCCGAGGTCGCCTGAGCCTGGAGCCGGCGCCGGGCCCGGTCGAACCGGATGACTCGCGCCGCGGCCTTCGGCGTGAGGCCGGTCTCCTCGCGGAACCGGCTGCGCAGGTGGCGGTCGCTCCAGCCGGTCTCGGCGGCCAGCGCGGAGACGTTCGAGGAGCCGCCGGAGGCCAGCAGGAGCCGCCACGCCCGGCCGACCTCGGGGCTCACCGCGGGGCCGTCCCCGTTGAGCCGCGCGCCCAGCATCCGGTCGATGACGGCGAACCGCCCGGGCCAGTCCGGCTCCTCCCGCATCCGCTCGACGATCTCGTCGGCGAGCGCGCCGAGCACGTCGGGCCCGTCCGCGTCGATGCCGGCCAGTTCCCCGGCCGGCATCCCGAGCAGCGCCCTCGCGCCCAGCGGGCTGAGCTGCAGCTGGACGCCCGACTGGCGGCCGTCGTGCGTTATCAGGGCCGGCGAGGTGTGCAGGCCGCCGACCAGAGCCCGGTAGCTGCCGGGGGGCAGCCGCGGATCGACATGCCTGGCGATCACGAGCGGGTCGTCCAGCGTGAAGATCACGGTGAGGTACGGCGAGGGCAGCCCGCGGTGCAGCGCGGGCGGGACTCCCGCTTGGCGGTACCCGGAGTACCAGGCGACGAACGGCCGCAGCGCCGGTGCGGGCACGCCCCGCACCGACTCGTCGACCAGTGGCTGCGCTACGGCCTCTGACCTGCGCACTATCCAATTCTAGCGGCCCCGGGCCCGCCAGCACGGCATGCCGGATCTAAGCGCTTGTTGTCAGCGCCAGCCAATCCGTGGCGTGCAGGCTATTCTTACTGCCTCTTGACCTCGTTCTGGCGCAATCAGACACTATGGGGGCGCCAGAAAGCGACGGCCCTCGCCCGGGCCACTTGCCGTCGTCGTTCTAGGTGATCAGCGGATCACTCCGTAGCCGGCAAGGAGGCCATTGTGGTTCGGAGAATTACCGCGGCTTGTGCCGCACTCGCTGCCCTGCTGTTCGTGTCGCTTCCGTCGGCGGCCTCGGCCACCGCGCGAGCCCCGTCGCGAGCCCATTCCACCGACCATCCCACCCAGACGTTCGGCGTGGCGACCCTCTACGGCACGTCGTCGCCAGTGCCGTCGGCGGCGCCGCTGGCCGGGCCGCGGAGCTCGCTGACCCATCGCGACACGGGCGCCGCCCACGTGTTCGCGCGCCACGCGTCGCGGACGGCCAGGCGGAACGCGCCGGCGCTCCAGCCGCCGTCACCGCCGGGCACCCCGGTCGTCGGCAACCCCGGCGCCGCGACCGGATTCGCCGGCCTCACGCACGCCGACCAGCGGCTCGCAGGCACCGGGAAGTACACCAATACGCAGTTCAGCCTGGAACCCCCGGACCAGGGTCTGTGCGTGGGCAACGGCTTCGTCGTCGAGCCGATCAACGATGCCTTCCGGGTCTACGACGAGCAGGGCCACGCGCTGACCGCCGTGACCGCGCTGAACCAGTTCTACCTGCGCTCCCCGGCGATCATCCGGAATACGCCGCCGACGCCCAACGTCCTCGGCGACTTCCTGTCCGATCCGAAGTGCTATTTCGACCCGGTCGGTCAGCGCTTCATCCAGACCATCCTCGAGGTGGATGCTCCCGGCAACTTCAACGGCAAGGCTCCGTTCAACCGCACCCACGTGCTGATCGCGGTCAGCCAGACCAGCGACCCGACCGGAGCCTGGAACCTGTTCTCGATCGACACCAGTGACGACGGCCTGAACGGCACGCCCGCGCACACCGGCTGCCCGTGCCTGCCCGACCAGCCGCTGCTCGGGGCCAACCGGGACGGCGTGTTCGTCGACGTCAACGAGTTCCAGGACAATGCGAACTTCTTCTTCAACGGCGCCCAGATCTTCTCGCTGGGCCGGGCCGCGCTGGAGACGAGCGCCAGCCGCGTCGGCCTCGTCCACCTGGACGTCGGGCCGGTGCCGACCGGCGACGCGAACCTGCCGTTCTGGGGCTCGATCCAGCCCGCCACGTCCCTCGACCCCCGGCACGACACCGAGCTGTTCATGACCGGCGGCCCAGAGGACGTCTTCCAGAACAACGCGGTGCTTGACAACCGGATCGCGGTCTGGTCGCTGACCGGCACGCGGTCGCTGAACGGCAACGACCCCGACGTGACCCTGCATCACGTGGTGCTGACCAGCGAGACCTACGGCCTGCCGATCAACACAGGCGCGACCCAGAAGAGCGGCCCGACGCCGCTGCGTGACATCCTCAACGCGCCGCCGATCAACGACAAGGACCCGCTGGAGACGATCAACGCGAACGACTCCCGGATGAACCAGGTGGTCGACGTCAACGGGATCCTCTACGGAGGCGTCAACACGACGGTCACGTCGGCGACCGGGCCGGCCCGGGTGGGCATCGCCTTCTTCGCGGTCCGCGCGGCGGGCGACGGCGGGTTCCTGTTCGCCCGCATCCGGCACCAGGGCTACGTGGCGGTGGACAACGAGAACGTGTTGTTCCCGTCGATCGCCGTCAACCGCGACGGCGAAGGCGCCATGGCCTTCACGTTGAGCGGGCCGGACTTCTTCCCGAGCGCGGCGTACGTGAGGTTCGCCTTCGGCCAGCCGGTCGGGCCGATTCACGTCTCGGGCGCGGGCGTGCTGCCGGAAGACGGGTTCAGCGGCTACAAGGCCTTCGGCTCGCCGACCCCCGGCGTGGCCCGCTGGGGTGACTACTCGGCCGCGGTGGCCGCCGACGGCGCGATCTGGATGGGCAACGAGTTCATCCCGGGCACGCCGCGCACGGTGAACGCGAACT
>DASYXX010000480.1:0-2204 GCA_035934395.1 Streptosporangiaceae bacterium | reverse complement strand
GCGATTTCCCGGGCGAGCTGCTCGGCCGCGGTCCGGACGCTGCCGTTCGGGACCACCCGGTTGACCAGGCCCATCTGATAGGCCTCCGCTGCGGCCACGCCGCGCCCGGTGATGATCATGTCCAGTGCCCGGCCCAGGCCGACCACGCGCGGCAGCCGGACCGTGCCGCCATCCATGAGCGGCACGCCCCAGCGGCGGCAGAACACGCCAAGCACGGCGTCCTCCTGCGCCACCCGCAGATCGCACCAGAGCGCCAGTTCCAGTCCGCCGGCGACGGCGTGGCCACTGATCGCCGCGATGACCGGCTTGGACAGGTGCATCCGCGTGGGCCCCATCGGCGCGTTGCCGCCGGGGTCGGTCCTGTTGCCGTTCGGGCTGCCTATGGCCTTGAGGTCGGCACCGGCGCAGAACGTGCCGCCCGCCCCGAACAGCACGGCGACCGACGCGTCGGGGTCGGCATCGAAATCGGCGAACGCTTCCGCGAGCGCGGCGGCCGTCGGCCCGTCTACGGCGTTGCGCACCTCGGGGCAGTCAAGCACGATGGTGGTGACAGGGCCCTTCGGCTCGACCCTGACTGTATTGACCCGGGGGGACACTGCGCCCCCTGGAACAGTGCCTTCCCGGGGAGACCCCGGACCCCATGGCCCAGACTCCGATGGCCCGGAACCCCCCGCAGTCATGAGCGGCTAGCCGACTTGCCAGGTATCGCCGCCGGCCAGCAGCGAGGCCAGGTTGCCGTGACCCAGCCGCTCGCGCTCCGCCTCGATCTGCTCGGACATCAGGTCGTCATAGCTCGGCCTGGGCGCCTGCCGGAACACGCCGATGGGCGTGTGCGCGAAGTCGGAGCTGTCCAGCCGGGACAGCGCGAACGCGTACGACGGGTCGGCCGCGTGCGCGTCGTGGGCCAGCAGCGTGTCCGCCTCCGCGCCGGAGGCGTCGACCGCCTCCAGCGACCCGTAGCGGGTGAACCTGAGCCCGCGGCTCTGATCCGGCCCGAACCGGATCGGCTCGCCGTGCTCGAGCCTGATCACGTTGATCTCCCGCGCGCCGGGCTCGGTGACCGGCGCGAACGCATTATCGTTAAAAATCGGGCAGTTCTGGTAGATTTCGACGAACGCCGCGCCTCGATGATCCGCCGCCGCACGCAGCACCCCGGTCAGGTGCTTGCGGTCGGAGTCGATGGTCCGCGCGACGAAGCTCGCCTCGGCGCCGAGCGCCAGCGACACCGGGTTGAACGGGGTATCCAGCGAGCCGAACGGGGTGGACTTCGTGACCTTGCCCTGCTCGGAGGTGGGCGAGTACTGGCCCTTGGTTAGCCCGTAGATCCGGTTGTTGAAGAGCAGAATTTTGATATTAACGTTACGGCGCAGGGCGTGGATCAGATGGTTGCCGCCGATCGACAGGGCATCCCCGTCCCCCGTGATGACCCAGACAGAAAGGTCGGGCCGGGAGGCGGCGAGCCCCGTGGCGATCGCGGGCGCGCGGCCGTGGATCGAGTGCATGCCGTAGCTGTTCACGTAGTAGGGCAGCCGCGACGAGCAGCCGATCCCCGAGATGATCACGAGGTTCTCTCGTGGGATCTCCAGCTCCGGCAGGAAGGACTGGAACGCGGCCAGGATCGCGTAGTCACCGCAGCCGGGGCACCAGCGAACCTCCTGGTCGGTCTTGAAGTCCCTGGTGCTGAGCTTCTCGTCCGCGGCGGGCACCAGGGTCAGGGCGGCGGGCCGGCGGTGTGCCGCGTCGGTTTCTCCGTCACGCGCCGCCGTGGCCGCCCGGCTGCCGTTCGCGGGGTGGCCGTTGGCTGCGCCGGTGTCGGCACCGCCGTTGGCGGTGCCTCCCCGGGGGGACACTGCATCCTCTGGCGGCCCCCCAGACCCCGATGGCCCGGAGCCCCCCGCTGTGGCCTCAGACATTTGCGATCACATCCTCGATGACGCCGGCCAGTTCCGCGGCCTTGAACGGGAGCCCGCGGACCCGGTTGTAAGAGATCACGTCGACGAGATATCGCCCACGGAGCACCAGCGCCAGCTGACCAAGGTTGATCTCGGGAACCAGCACCTTGTCGTAGCTGTGCAGCACCTCGCCGAGGTTGGCCGGGAACGGTGACAGATGTCGCAGGTGGGCCTGGGCGACGGCGCCTCCCGCGAGTCGCACCCTGCGGACGGCGGCGCCGATGGAGCCGAACGTCGAGCCCCAGCCGAGGA
>DASYXX010000479.1:0-7719 GCA_035934395.1 Streptosporangiaceae bacterium | reverse complement strand
GCGGGCGCGCGGCGCCGGTCAGCCCGGCCCGCCGCGCGCCGCGCCGGGTCAGGCCGGCGGCGCGCAGCCGCGGGTTAATGAACTCGTCGATGCCGAAGTTGACCAGCGCCAGCGCGGTGCCGAGCAGCGCCACGGCGAGCCCCGGCGGGATGAACAGCCACCAGTACCCGCTTTGCTCCGCGCCCGCGACCTGGGCGTAGAACAGCATCCCGCCCCAGCTCAGGTGGTTGGGGTTGACCAGGCCGAGGAACGCCAGCGCGGTGTAGGTGCCTACGCCATAGAGCACGGTGAACAGGAATGACGAGGCGAGGATCGGGATCAGGTTGGGCAGGATCTCGAAGCCGATGATCCGCCATGCGCGCTCGCCGATGATCCGCGCCGACTCCACGTAGTCCCTGCTGCGCAGGGACAGCGTCTGCGCGCGGAGTACCCGGGCCCCCCAGGCCCAGCCGGTGATCGCGATGATCAGCCCGATCAGCACGTCATCGCCGCCCTGGGACTGCGGGAGGAAGCCGAAGATCACGACGAGCAGGGGCAGTGCCGGAATAACCAGGAAGAAGTTGGCCAGCATCGACAGCAGGTCGTCGGCCACACCACCGAAATAGCCCGCGGTCACGCCGATGAGGACGGACAACACGGTCGCCACGAGGCCGGCCACGAACGACACCAGGATCGTGCTCCGGCCGCCCGCCAGCAGCTGAGAGAACACGTCCTGCTGCAGCTGGGTGGTGCCGAGCCAGTGGGCCGCGGAGGGCGGCAGCGGGAAGCTGGCCGTGGTCGAGAACGTCTGGCTGGGGTTGTAAGGCGCGATCCACGGCCCAATCACGGCCAGGACCAGAAACGCGACGATGCCTGCCAGGCCGATGAGGACCTTGGGCGACCGGGGCAGCCGCAGCCGCAGCCGCTTCCGGCTGGCTGTGCTGTCCGGCGCACCGGGCGTTGCGGTGCCCACGGCGCGGGCGCCGCCCAGGTCGGTGCTGCTGCCGACGGCCATCGTCATCCTTCCTGCCGGGTGCGGGGGTCGAGGAACACGTAGATGAAGTCAGCCAGGAGGTTCGCCAGCAGCACGGCTATGGTGATGACCAGGAAGATGCCCTGGATGAGCGCGTAGTCGGCGTTCTGCACCGCGGTGAGCAGGATGAAGCCGAGCCCTGGATAGCTGAAGACGATCTCGGTGAGCAGCGCCCCGGATATCACGAACCCGATCGCAAGCGAGAAGCTGGAGATGCTGGGCAGAATCGCGTTGCGGGCGGCATACCAGATCACCCGGCGCTTGGGCAGCCCCTTAGCCTGGGCGACCAGCACATAGTCCTCGTCCATCGTGGTGACCATGACGTTCCGCATGCCGACGATCCAGCCCGCGGCCGAGGCGACCACGATCGTCAGCGCCGGAAGGATCGCGTGGTCCAGGACGTCGCTGATGTAGGTCCAGTTGAGGGCGGGGAAGTCGCTTATGTTGGCCGCCCGCTCGGAGGGGAACCAGCCGAGCTTGATGGCGAACAGGTCGACCGCCAGGAAGGCCAGGAAGAAGTACGGTGCCGCCTGGAAGAACGTCGTGGCCGGCAGAAGGTTGTCCAGCCAGCTCCCGCGCCGCCAGGCCACCAGCGCGCCAAGCAGCGTCCCGAGGACGAAGCTGATCAGGGTCGCGGTGCCGACCAGGCCGAGCGTATAGGGCAGGGCCCCGCGGATCACGCTGGTCACCGACACCATGCCGTTGCTCGTCGAGACGCCCAGGTTGCCATGCGCCAGGCTGCTCCAGTAGTGCACGTACTGGCCCCAGGTGCCCTCCGGGCTGTGCGAGCCGAACTGCACCTCGAGCGCGCGCACCGTAGCCTGGGTGACCACCTGGCCCTGCGTGTGGGCGAGCACAGCGCTTACCGGGTTGCCCGGCATCACCCGCGGGATGATGAACGACAAGGTGACGGCGGCGATGGCCGTGGCGAGGTAGAACCCGAGCCTGCGGCTGATCACGTACACTGCGGGGCTCCTCCTTTCAGGCTGCTCGCAACGCGGGCCCGGCGGGGCGGTCCGTTAGGTGGCCCTCCCCGAATTCCTGCGCGAGGGGCTCCGGGCGGTGATCCCCCCGCGATGCTGCAGTCGACCGGGAGGGACATCCGCAGCTCTCGCGGAGGATCAGCCGGGTGGGGAGCACGACGTCGCGCTCCGCCGGGGCGCCGTGGCTGATCATCGAATGCAGCACGTCGAACGCGGTCGCGCCGATCTCCTGCATCGGCTGGCGCACGGTGGTGAGCTGCGGACGCAGGTGCCTGGCCATCGGGATGTCGTCGAAACCGGTCACGGCGACGTCCCCCGGCACGTCGACGCCGTGATGGGCCAGAGCGTACATGACACCGAGCGCGGTCTGGTCGGTCGCGCAGACGATCGCCCGCGGCAGCGCGGTCCCGTCGGCGATCAGCCGCTCGATCACGCGGGCGCCGCCGGAGGCGTAGTAGTTGCCCTGCCACCGGGGACCAGTCAGCAGCGTGGCGCCCACGGCGGCCGCCTCGGCCGCGACGGTCTCGCCGCGGGCCACGCTGTCCGGGCTGTCGGCCAGCCCGGCCACGAAGGCGAGCGTCCGGTACTCGTGGTCGGCCAGCAGGTGCCGGGCCAGGTCGCGCATGCCCGACTGGTTGTCGCTGTGCACGTTGACCGTGGTCGGGGTGGCGACGTTGGCGAGGGTGACCACCGGCACCCGCCGCGAGAGCTGATCGAGCTCGGCGGGCTCAAGCACCCGGTCGTGCAGGATCAGGCCGTCGCTCTTCCTGGCCAGGGCGAGGAGCCGGCCGCTGAGATTGTGGTCTTCGACGTCGACCGAGCTGAGCAGGAGGTTGAAGCCCTGCCGCTCGGCCGCGAGCTCGATGCCGCGGTTGATCACGTCGGTGAACAGGAGGCTCTCGTCCTGCTCGGCGAACTCGCCCTCGCTCGACTGGACCCAGCGGACCCGGCGGATGACGACCCCGACGACCTCCTTGAGCCGGGCGCTCAGCGCCCGCGCCGCGCCGTCCGGGACGAAGCCGAGTTCGGACACCGCCTTGAGCACGCGGTCCCTGGTCTCTTCGCGCGGGTTGCGGCGCCCGTTGAGCACCCGCGAGACCGACGCGATCGAGACGCCGGCGACCCGCGCGACGTCGTAGATCGTGGGCGGCGTGTTGATCATCTCGCCGGTGTCCGACATCGAGCTCCTTCCGGTGGTCACCCCGTCGGGGCCTGGGGGCGGCCTATGGTGGTAAGCGCTTACCGCATTGGGCCGGTTAGGGGGCTTCTCGCTTGACTTTTTGCTGGTGGCCGGGCCGGTCGGCCGAGTCGCCGACCTTGCTGCCATCCTGATGTCCCGGATGGTAAGCGCTTACCGGTCGCCTGGAGCTTAAGTCGTCTGGGCCCGGGGGAGTCAAGGGCAGGGGACGACACTGTTACCGGAATGTAACAGTCGCGCGTCGCCCGCGTTCCGCCGCTCCGGCCCCGCCGCGCGCTGTCTCAGGTCCGAACGCCGCACCCGGATCGGGGTCGATGGAGCACCGACCACCCTCCATGGCCCGCCGGGGAAACCCGTCGCTCTGGGCCCAGGCGGCCGGCGTTGCGGGTATGCAGGCCGGGGACAGGCGTGGCAGTGCCCGCCGGCGGCCCCGGCTGGCGGGGCTCCCGGTGATCTAGGACCTAAACCCATCTATTTCATACATTTGGTTCCTAGATGATGAAATCAGGAACCGCATTCCATGATCAAATCAGCGTGTTGATCTTGCGGGTCCTATGAGGGTCGATGGCGCATCGACCACATGGCCGGCCCGCGGCGGGGATACGGCGAAAGCGGGTAACGGCGTCCTTCGGCGCCGTGCGCGGGGGCGGCTGTCGGCGCTCGGGGGCCGCGGTGGCCGCCCGGGCCGGGCCGAAACATTGGCGAAACACAGGGGGATTCCGCGTCGCAAGCGCGTAACAAACGGGAAACGTCGGCGAAACCGCGTTGTGGGACACATGGAGGCAGCACCTGACGTTCGATGCGGCCTGCCTAGGGGGGGCCGTACCTGCGACGCACTGGAGGCAGTATTGAACCCCTACGCAAGCTGGCTCTCCTCGGGCGACAACGCCTGGCAGATGACCGCGGCGACGCTCGTCGGCCTGATGAGCATCCCCGCGCTCGCGGTCCTGTACGGCGGGCTCGTCCAGCGCAAATGGGCGGTCAACACCATGATGATGGTGTTCAGCGCGTTCTGCCTGACGCTCATCGTGTGGGTGCTCTGGGCGTTCAAGATGGGGTTCGGGGCCCCGTGGATCGGCGGTGGCCTCCATCTCGTGGGCAAGCCCGGCACGGTCGTCACAGCTGGGGGTGAACAGGCGCAGGCCAGCATCCCCCTGCTCAAAGGCCTGCTGCCGAACTTCAGGTTCCCCCAGGGCTCGCTGGTCTACTTCCAGTTCGTGTTCGCGGCCATCACGCCGATCCTGTTCATCGGCAGCGTGATCGGCCGGATCAAGTTCAAGGTCTGGCTGCTGTTCGTGCCGCTGTGGATCACGTTCGCGTACGCGGTGAACGCGTTCCTGCTCTGGGGCGGCGGCTACTGGGCCGGCCAGGGTGCGCTCGACTTCTCCGGCGGCTACGTGATCCACCTGGCGGCCGGCGTCTCCGGTTTCGTCGCCGCCGCGGTCGTCGGGCCGCGGCTGCAGCGGGACCGGGAGAAGGCGGTGCCCAACAACCTGCTGTTCATCGCCGTGGGTGCCGGGATCCTGTGGCTGGGCTGGAACGGGTTCAACGGCGGCGACCCGTACTTCGCCGGGGCGGACGCGACCGCGGCCGTGGTCAACACCAACCTCGCCACGGCCTGCGCGATGATGACCTGGATCATCATGGACATGGCGCTCGGGAAGGACAGGAAGCCGACCTTCATCGGCGGCGTCAACGGCATGATCTGCGGCCTGGTCGGGATCACCCCCGCCGCCGGCTACGTCAACGGGGTCGGGGCGATCGTCATCGGCGTGTTCACCTCGGCGGTGGTCTGGGCCCTGTTTGGTTACCTGCCGCGGAAGGTCTGGCCGTTCAACAAGGTCGACGACGCGCTCGGCGTGGTCTACACCCACGGCTTCGCCGGCCTGTGCGGCGGGCTCCTGGTGGGCCTGTTCGCCAACCCGACCATGATCGTGTACCTCGGCATCGGGAAGAGCCCGAACGTCACCACCGCCGGCCTGTTCTACGGCCACCCGAAGCAGCTGGAGATCCAGGCGCTCGCGGCCCTCACGATAATCGTCTGGGATGGCCTGGTGACGTTCGTGATCCTCAAGGGCATCGGGCTGTTCATGAAGCTCCGCGAGCCCGAGTCGGTCCTGCTCGCGGGCGACATCGCGCTGCACGGCGAGGTGGCCTACCCGAACGAGGAGCCGGATGTCGAGCCGGCGTTCGGCGAGATACCCGGCGAGCCGGTCCCGGACCCGCACCGCCACCACGAGAAGGTGCTCTCCGAGGAGCACTGACCCGGCGCGAGATCTGGCCCGGGCACCCGCGGACTGGCCGCCGCGGGCGCCCGGGCACGTCGCGCCTGCGCTCTATGGCGGCCGCGCCGGTCAGTGCCCGCGGAACGCCTCTTCCAGCCACCAGGAGCCGCGCTCGGAGCTGATCTTGGCGTCGATCAGCAGCGGCCGGTCGCGAGGGCCGTCCAGCCACTCGCGCACCGGCCCGAGGTCCCCGGGCTGGCGCACGGTGACGCCAGCGCAGCCGAACCCACGCCCGATCTCCGCGATGTCGGCCTGCGGGAACCTGACCGTGTCCAGCGGGTCCCCGTCCGGCCCGAAGTGGTGCACCTCGGCGCCGTAGGCCGCGTCGTCGTAGACCACGATGACCATGGGCAGGCCGAGCCGGACCACGGTCTCGAGCTCGCTGATCCCCATCAGCGCGCCGCCGTCGCCGAGCGCCGCCACGGTCAGCCGGCCGGGCCGTGCGATCGCCGAGCCGATGGCCGACGCGAGCCCGAGCCCGATCGACTGGTAGGCCTGCGTGAAGCAGAACCCGTCGGCATCGGGCACGGACAGGTACATGCTCGGGTAGCCCATGAAGTTCCCGGAGTCAACGGCCACGATCCGCTCGGCGGGCAGCAGGTCGTCCAGGGCGATCGTCAGCGTGCGGGGATCGATGTGGGCGTCGTCGCCCTCGTCGGCGTAGGGCACGTCCCGCCAGCGGATCTGGATGGCGATCCGCTCCCGCAGCGCCGCCGACCGGTAGCCAAGGTCACCACCTGCCCCGCCCTGCCCGCCCGCTCCGCCCTGCCCGCCCGCCCGGCCCGCCAGGGCGTCGGCAGCGGCCCGCGCGGTCAGGCCCACGTCGCCGGTCACGCCCAGCTGGACCGGCCGGTGCGCCCCGATCGCCGCCCGGTCGTCGTCCACCTGGACCACGGTCGCGTCCGGGCCGATCAGCCTGCCGTGCCGCAGCGTCCACATGTTCAGCGAGCAGCCCCAGCCGGCGACCAGGTCGGCGCCGCTGATCAGCTCGGCGGCCAGCGGCGACGCGAAGCCGCCGCTCACGTCCAGGTCCCAGGGGCTGCCGCGGAACAGGCCCTTGGCCGCGGCCGACGTCGTCAGCAGCGCGCCGCACCGGTCGGCCAGCTGCTCCAGCGCGGCGCGGGCCCGGGCGACCCGCGCTCCCCGCCCGGCGATGAACACCGGCCGCCGGGCCCGCGCCAGCGCCTCGGCCAGCGCGGCGATGTCCGCCGGCGAGGGCGACGGCACGGCCGACGCCGGCCAGGCCGGGCCGGTGCCCGGCCAGGTGCACGCCCCGGCCTGCACGTCGAGCGGCATGGCCAGCACCACCGTGCGCCGCTGCGTGACCGCGGTCCGGTAGGCACGCACGGTCTCGTCGATCGCGAACCCGGGGGAGTGCAGCCGGAACGCGGCCGCGCCGACCGACGCGGCGAGGCGGGCGACGTCGATGCGGAAGTTGGACCGCACGGCGGCGTCGGCCACGTCGGCCGCGAGCACCACGAGCGGGGTGCGGCTCTTGGCGGCCTCGGTGATCCCGGTCAGGGCGTTGGTCAGCCCCGGGCCCTGGTGCAGCGACAGGATGCCCGGCCGCCCGGCCATCCGCGCCCACGCGTCGGCCATCACGGCCGCGCCGCACTCGTGGCGGGCCGCCACGTACCGCGCGCCGCGCGCGATCAGCGCGTTGGTGACCTTGAAGTTGCCGCTGCCCACCACCCCGAACACGGTGTCCGCTCCCAGCTCGGCAAGCGTGGCGGCCACGGCGTCGGTGACCTGCATCGGGATCAGGCGCGCTCGACCAGGGCCAGCGCCCGGCACGGGCTGCCGGACCCGCCGGTGATCGGCAGCGGCCCCGCGATCACGACCGCGCCGGCCGCGGGCAGCCGGGCCAGGTTCTGCAGCTGGGTCAGGCCGTACTTGCCCGCGCCGAGCAGGAACGAGTGGCAAGGGAACGGCGGGTCGAAGGAGTGCGCGGCTCCGGCGTCGGTACCGACCGTCTCCACTCCGAGCCCCATGACCGGCGCCTCCTCGGCCAGCCAGGTCGCGCACGCGATGCTGATCCCCGGCGTGTGCGGGCCGGTCTCGTTCGCGTTCAGGAACTCCGCCTGGTCGTGCGAGCGGACATCCCACCCGGTGCGGTACAGCAGCCAGCCGCCCGCCGGAAGCGGCCCGTTGGCGGCCTCCCACTGCTTGACGTGGTCGATCTCGAGCAGGAAGTCCGGGTTGGCGGCGGCCTCGGCGGTAAAGTCCAGGACGACGGCCGGG
>DASYXX010000471.1:0-4510 GCA_035934395.1 Streptosporangiaceae bacterium | reverse complement strand
CACGGCATCGGGCCCGGCCGGACTCCTGATCCTCGGAACGCTTAACTACTAGAGGAGATCGGGCAAATGAGTTTGCCTTTTCCCCGCATACGCCTGACCGTTATCGGGACCGGCTACCTCGGTCTGACGCACGCGGTCTGCATGGCAGAGCTCGGTCATGACGTCCTGGCCATCGACGTGGATCCGGCCAAGGTGGCCAAGGCGGCGAGCGGCGAGCCGCCGTTCTTCGAGCCCGGTCTCGAGCCCCTGCTGCGGAAGAACCTCGAGGCAGGCCGGTTGCGCTTCACCACCTCGTACTCCGAGGTGGGAGACTTCGGGGACGTCCACTTTCTGTGCGTCGGCACGCCCCAGTCGGCAGACGGGTCGGCAGACCTCCAGTACCTGCACGCCGCGGTTGACGCGCTCGCCCCGCACGTGCGCCGCAGGTGCCTCGTGGTCGGGAAATCCACGGTCCCGGTCGGTACCGCACGTCGGCTAGCCGCGCGCCTCAGGGAGCGGGCGTCGGGCGGCGACGAGATCGAGCTGGCCTGGAACCCCGAGTTCCTGCGCGAGGGCACGGCTGTTCACGACACCATGTCGCCGGACCGGCTGGTCTTCGGCGTCACCTCGTCGTGGTCGGCGGACCGGCTGCGCGACGTCTATGCCATGCCCCTGTGCAACGGAACGCCCTGCCTGGTCATGGACCTGGAAACGGCGGAACTGGTCAAGGTGGCGGCCAACTCGTTCCTGGCGACGAAGATCTCGTTCATCAACGCCATGGCCGAGGTCTGTGAGGCCTCCGGCGCCGACGTGATCCGCCTGGCCGCTGCGCTGGCGCACGATGAGCGTATCGGCGGCCGGTTCCTCTCGCCCGGCCTCGGCTTCGGCGGCGGCTGCCTGCCGAAGGACATCCGCGCGTTCCGGGCGACCGCGCGGGCCTTGGGGGTCGGCTCGGTCGACAGCTTCCTGAGCGAGGTTGACACCATCAACCTGAGCCGCCGGACCCGGGTCACCGACCTGGCGCGCGAGATGGTCGGCGGCACGCTGGCCGGCCAGCACGCGGCGGTGCTCGGCATCGCGTTCAAGCCGGGCAGCGACGACGTGCGCGACTCGCCGAGCCTCGCCGTGTGTGACCAGCTGACTGCCGGCGGCGCGATAGTCCGGGTGCACGATCCCGTCGCCACGCCCAACGCCGCCCTGGTCAGGCCGGATCTGCGCTACGCGGACACGGTCACCGAGGCCGCCGCGGGCGCCGACGTGGTCCTGCACCTCACCGAGTGGCCCGACTACCGCGCCATCGATCCGGTAGCGCTTGGCCAGGTGGTCGCGCGGCGCAACATCGTCGACGCGAGGTGCGCGCTTGACGGCGAGTACTGGCGCTCCTCGGGCTGGGCCGTCCGGATCCTGGGGCGCCCCTGACCCTAGGGGGCGTCGAAGCGCGGGGACTGGCCCGGGCGCTGGACCTGGTTCAGGCCCGTGGCGCGGCGGCGCAGCTCTGCGTGGTGCGCGAGGGGCAGGTGGTCCTCGACCGCGGGTTCGGCTGCACCTGAGCCGATCTTGTCGAAACGATCATGGTGGCAGCGACTTGACCTCCGGGCTTGCGCAGCGCGCGGGCGGGTGCACACTGAGACGGAGGCGGTGAGAGATGTTCGAGCGGTTTACTGACCGGGCACGGCGGGTGGTGGTGCTGGCTCAGGAAGAGGCCAGAATTCTCAGCCACAACTACATCGGCACCGAGCACATCCTGCTCGGCCTCCTTCGTGAAGGCGACGGCGTCGCCGCCAAGGCTCTCGAGTCCCTGGGCTTGCAGCTTGAGGCGGTACGCCAGCAGGTCGAGGAGATCATCGGAAAGGGGCAGCAGGCGCCGTCGGGACACATCCCGTTCACTCCCCGGGCCAAGAAGGTCCTGGAGCTGTCGCTGCGCGAGGCGCTGCAGCTCGGCCACGACTACATCGGCACCGAGCACATCCTGCTGGGGCTGCTTAGCGAGGGCGAGGGCGTCGCCGCCCAGGTGCTCGTCCGGCTGGGCGCCGACCTGAAACGGGTTCGGCAGCAGGTGATTCAGCTGCTGCACGGCGGGCAGGGCGAGGCAGCGGGGGCTGGTCCGCGTCGGTTGACGATGACCCGCGAGTTCTGGCTCACCGAGATCCAGAACTCGCTGGCCTCGATCGCGGATCGGCTGACGGCGATCGAGCGCCACCTCGGCATGATGGACCGCCCGGCGGCGGCCACGGCCTCGGACGACCCGCCCGCGGCGGCCCCCGGCGACCGCCCGGCCGCCGCGTCGGACGATTCTCCGGCCGCCGCCCCGGACGATCCCCTGGCCGTGGACTTGGACGACCCGCCGCCGGCGGCTTCGGACGGCACGTAACGGCCGCCCGCCGGCACCGCGTCTGCTTCTGCTCGGCCGGTCCGGTCCCGATCCTGGTCAGCGCGTGAGCTTGAGCCCGTAGGCTCGCACGGCCGTGTCGCGGAACACGGCGGCCTGCTCCGCCTGGCTCAGGTCGGCGGTGAGAGAACGCGCCGCCGCGTGCACGTCGGCGTAGCTGGCGGTCAGCGTCGAGACCGGCCAGTCCGAGCCGAACATGAGCCGACCGGGCCCGAAGCCGGACAGCGCGATCTCGTAGAACGGCCGCATGTGCCCGGTCTGCGCGCCATCGGCGGGCCGGGCGGCGTCATCAGGGATCGCCGGCTCGGCCAGGATCCCCGAGAGCTTGGCCACGGTGTTCGGCAGCGCGGCGAGGGCGCGGACCGCGCTCGCCCACAACTCGTCGACGCCGGCGCAGACATCGGGGTTGCCCAGATGATCGAGCACGAACGTCAGCTCCGGCGTGGCCGCGGCCGCGGTCACCGCCGCGGCCAGCTGCCGGGGCTCGCCAACCACGTCGAAGACCAGCCCGGCAGCGGCCACGGCGGCGAGGCCGCGACGCACGGCCGGGCGGGCCAGCCAGCCGGGATCGGGCTCGGTCAGCAACGGGTGGCGAATGCCGACCAGCAGGTCGCCCCCGGGCCGCTGCCGCAACGCGGCCACGGCGTCCCGGACACCGGGCGCCTCGAGGTCCACCCAGCCGACCACGCCGGCGACCAGGTCGTCGGCCGCTGCCAGCGCGAGCATCTCGGGTGTCTCCTCGGGTTCGGTCACTGTCTGTACCAGGACGGTGGCCGTGACGCCCTGGGCGACGGCCTCGGGCTTCAGGTCCGACAGCGCGAAGTTCCTGCGCAGCGGGGCCAGCTCCGACTGCGCGAGCCACGGCTGATCGCGTACGGACAGGTCCCAGACGTGGTGGTGAGCGTCGACGATCGTCACGGGCTGCCGCCGCGGAGCGGTCAGAGACCGAGGTCGTCGATCTGACGGTGCAGCTCGGATCGGGGGCCGTCGCCGTAGGCCTTCGCGGCCGCCCGCCGCGGCGCGAACCGCGACCCGAGCCGCGGCGGCGCGGTCCGACGTTCCCGGAACACCCAGCCAGCCGCCACGCCACCGACCAGGCCGCCGATGTGCGCCTGCCAGCCGATCCCGCGGTGCGGGAGCAGCACGGTGAACTGATAGGCGAAGCAGAGCGCCATCACCGCGCCCAGCAGCATGTCGATAGCGTGCCGGTCGAAGAACCCGCGGACCATGATGTAGCCGAAGTACCCGAAGACGACCCCGCTCGCGCCGGCCCCGACGGACCCCGGGCTCTCGGTGAGCCAGGCCGCGAGCCCGCTGGTCAGGATGATCAGGGCGGTCACGCCGAAGAACTTGGTCACGCCCCGGTAGGCGGCCAGGAAGCCGAAGATGAACAGCGGGCCCGAGTTCCCCTCGATATGGGCCCAGCTGAAGTGCAGGAACGGCGCGCTCAGGATGTCCGGGAGGCTGCCGATGTCGTGCGGCCGGATCCCGTAGTCGACGGTGAGCCGGTTCTGGTCGGCCCAGTTCGCGATCTGCAGGATCCAGATCAGGGCGAGGAATCCGACCATGACGAACAGTGCCTTGCGCGCCTCGGCCACCAGCGTCTCGGCGTCGCCGGTGCCGAGGTCCCAGGGGCGGCGCTTGATGGAGCCGCGCGCCGTGTCGGCCGGTAGCGGGCGTGACCGCCGGCCGGTCACCGGGGCCGTGCCCCCCGTGCCCGGTGTGGATCCCGGACTGCTGCTCATCGTCACCTCTGTCCGGCCGTCACTGCGGCGTCCCCCAGGGCTGGTGCAGCCCTGCCTGAAAGCTATCCGCTATCTGAAGCGCACGGTAGGCCGGCGTGTCGGGGCCAGCGTCCTGGCCGCGAGCTGTGATCACAGGCTGGCCTTCTTACGCCGAGTAATTGTTACATTACGCGTTGCCAAACTGTGATCTGCGGAACACAATTCGCTGCTTTGCAGCACAACTTTTTCCGCGGAAGTGCTTCGGACGCTCCTCCGATTCTGGCAACGTAGTTCGCCGACGGTGCTGGAACCACTTGCGGCGGGTCCTGCCTCGTGAGTTACGTGGCGCCGCACTGGCCCGGCCGTCATGCGACTCGCTGCCCTGTACCGCAGCGGTCCGCGCGCTGGGCGTTCCGTC
>DASYXX010000462.1:0-2203 GCA_035934395.1 Streptosporangiaceae bacterium | reverse complement strand
CAGGCCGCCGGGAGACGCGAAGTTCTCGGTGCGCTCGTAGCCGGCATAGTTCTCCGGCGACCGGAGGTCGGCCCAGTCGGCGGGAGCCTCGACCCCGCCGGCCTCGACCGAGACCAGCTCTTCATCGGTGCCGTCGGATCCCGCCTCGGACAGGAGTTGCTGGATGATCATCTCCGACTTCTCGTACTCGCCCTCGCCGAATTGATGATGGCGGATATGTCCCCGCGCATCGACAAAGTAGAGGGCGGGCCAGTAGTGGTTGTCGAAGGCGCCCCATACCGCGTAGTCGTTGTCGATCGCGACCGGATAGCTGACCCGCATGTCCTGCACCGCCCGGCGGACGTTGCCGGCGTCGTGCTCGAACTCGAACTCGGGCGTGTGCACACCGATGACGACCAGGCCCCGGGGGGCGTACCGGCCGGCCCAGGCGCGGACATACGGAAGCGTGCGTAGCCAGTTGATGCAGGTGTAGGTCCAGAAGTCGACGAGGACGACCTTCCCCCTCAGGTCGGCGGCTCCGAGCGGCGGCGAATTGAGCCACCCGGTCGCGCCGTCCAGTGCAGGCAGCTCACCCTCGACCGGCAGCTGGGCCGCGTCCGCGCTCGGGTGAATCCTGGCGAACCAGCGCCGGCTTGCTACCACGACGAGTCACCCCCATATCGGGACAGTTCCACCGTCGCATCGGCACCGAGGAGGTACAACACCCCGGCGGGGTGAATCGGGTTACGCGATGGCGGCGGGTGGTGCCGGGGCGGGCCGGGCACGGCAGAATGACGTGCCATGCAGGCACCCATGGCGGCCCCCCGCATCGATGTCGTGCTGGAGGGCTTCGGGATCACCACCAGCGCCGGATCGGTCGCGATGTGCGAGGTCATCCTCATCGAGGGAGCCGGCGCGGACGGCAGGCCGGTACGGATCCTGGTCGACCCGGCTCATGTGGGCCGGCGCATGCTCCTGCTGGACGCGCTGGCCAGCCGCGAGCTGGCGCCGGGCGACATCGACATGGTCGTGCTGACCCACGCGCACTGGGACCACGTTCAGAACATCGACGTGTTCGCTCACGCACCTGTGTACCTGCACCCGGACGAGCTCCGTTACTGCGAGCATCCGCACCCGAACGACTGGGCGACCCCGGTCTGGACCCGGGACATCCTCGAGCGCGTGCAGGTCCGCGAGATCGCCGAGGGCGACGAGCTCATCCCCGGCGTCGGGGTCGTGGACCTGGCCGGGCACTCGGCAGGCAGCATCGGCATCACCGTGCAGAACGAGCAGGGCCTGTCGCTGATCACCGGCGATGCCGTCCACTACGC
This sequence comes from Streptosporangiaceae bacterium, assembly GCA_035934395.1. Lineage (GTDB taxonomy): Bacteria > Actinomycetota > Actinomycetes > Streptosporangiales > Streptosporangiaceae > JASHPR01. The sequence goes on along the minus strand of DASYXX010000462.1, from coordinate 893 downwards.
GAGCGTCGCCCTGACCCGGCAGCCCCCGCTCGTCTTCTGGGACGCCGGCGCGGCGCTGGCCAGCATCGACCGGGCCGTAGGGCTGGCGGACATCGTCTACCCCGGGCATGACCAGGCCTTCCGGCTGACCGCCGGGCGGGAGATCGAGTATCTCCGCCCGTTCAACCTCACGATCACCGGCACGCTCCCCGACCGGCCCGGGCTCAGCTTCCAGCCGAAGACGCGAGACCCCTGGGTCATGCCCGGCATCGAGGACCAGCCCAGGTCACGGGCCGGCTGAATCGGCGAACGTCACCCGCCGCGACAGCCGCACGCCGGCGCGCGGCGATTCCGCGTGGCCCGGCTGGTCTACATCTGTGAGTCCTCGATTCAAGCTCCCACAGATGCGAAGAAAGAAGCGATGAACACACAGTCCGTACCCCAGATCCATCGCTGGCGCGCGTTCGCCGTGCTGGCCGTGGCGTTCTTCATGACGATCGTCGATCTGACGATCGTCAACGTCGCGCTGCCGACGATCGGCCGCGCGCTGCACTTCTCCGAATCGAACCTGCAGTGGGTCGTGACCGCCTACGCGATCACGTTCGGTGGCGTCCTGCTCCTCGGCGGCCGCACCGCCGACCTGCTCGGCCGGCGGCGGATCTTCATGCTGGGCCTCGTCATCTTCACGGCCGCATCGCTCGGCGCCGGGCTGGCCAGAAACGACGGCCTGATGATCGCGCTGCGCGGGCTGCAGGGCTTCGGCGCGGCCGTTGTCCTCCCGGCGGCGCTCGGGATCGTGATGAACATGTTCCCCGAGGGCGCCGAGCGGAACAAGGCGCTGGGCCTGTGGGGCGGCATCGGCGCCTTCGGGGCGACGTTCGGGCTGATCACCGGCGGGCTGCTGACCCGGTACG
>DASYXX010000413.1:0-2296 GCA_035934395.1 Streptosporangiaceae bacterium | reverse complement strand
TCGCCGCCTCGAGCACCGCCACGTGGTCGGCGCCGATCTGCCCGGCGGCGCCGGGCACCTGGTCCCACAGCTCCAGGACCCGCGACAGCATCGCGAGCTGCTCGGCGTACGCGAGGGCCCGGCCCGACTCCGCGGCGGCCTGCCACGCGCTGCCCAGCGCGCCGGCCATGTCATGCGCTGCGTACCAGTGGTAGGCCTGCTCGGCGGTGGCCCGCCCCGGCGGCACCAGCGCCGGATAGTCGCCGATGACCCGGGCGAACCGGCCGTGCAGCGCGCCGCGCTCGCCGGGCAGCAGCTCGTCGTGCACGGCCTCGCGGATCAGGTTGTGCCGGAACTTGTAGCCGTCGGTGTCGGTCAGCAGCACGTTGGCGGCCACCGCCGGCCGCAGCGCGCTGGCGAGCGCGGGTTCGTCAAGGCCGATGACCGCCGCCAGCAGCGCGTGACCGACCCGCTCGCCGCCCGCGCTCGCGATCCGGACCACCTCCTGGGTGGGCTCTGGCATCCGCCGCACGCCGGCGACCAGCAGGTCGCGCAGGGATTCGGGCAGGCCGGACCCGAGTCCGCCGTCGCCGAGCAGCGCCTCGACGAACAGCGGGTTGCCCTCGGTCCGCTGATACGCGTCGGCGAGTAGGTCCTCGGGCGGCTGGCGGCCGGTGATCCGGGCCACGAGGTCGTCGGTGTCCTTGCGGGTCAGCCGGTCCAGCTCGATCCTGGTGACCCAGCCGACGCGGTCGAGCTCGGCGAGCAGCTGGCGCAGCGGATGGGTGCGGTGCAGCTCGTCGGACCGGTAGGTCACCACGATCAGCAGGCCATCGAGAGTGCCCTGGTTGCGGATCAGGAACGCCAGCAGGTCCCTGGTCGAGCGGTCGGCCCAGTGCGCGTCCTCGACGAGCAGGACCAGCGGACCCCGCTCGGCCAGCCGCTCGACCAGGATCAGCAGCTGCTCGAACAGCCGGGCTCGCGCCGTGTCCGCGTCGACCGACCCGGACGGCTCGCCGAACTCGGGCAGCAGCCGGGCCAGCTCCCTGGCCGAGCCGCCGGGCAGCAGGGCGGCGACGCCGTCGGGGCCTATGTCGCGGACCAGCTCGCGCAGCACCGCGGTGAACGGGGCGAACGGCAGCCCGTCCGCGCCGAGCTCCAGGCAGCCGCCGGTCAGCACCCGCGCGCCGGAGCTGCCTGCCCGCGCGGCGAACTCCGTGACCAGCCGGGACTTGCCGATGCCCGCCTCGCCGCCGATGAGAACCGCGGCAGGCTGGCCGCGGCGTGCCTCCGCCAGCGCCGCGTCGAGCGCCGAGAGGTGATCCGCGCGACCGATCAGGACCGGGCTGACCACGTGTGTTGCCACGGAGTCCAGCATGCCAGCCGTCGAGGCGACGGTCACAGCGCGAACGTTATGGATAAAGGTTGTCAACGCGCCGCACGATGTCCTGGCACAGCCGGCCCACGTCGCGCGGGTCGTCGGTGAACTGCGACGGCTTGATGCAGAACGTGGTGCACCCGGCCGCCGCCTGCGGCGGGATGGCCGCGAGCGCGCGTCCGGTCGCCTGCCGTCAAGGGACGAGGTCGGCGGCCGGGCCGTCAGGGACCGGCGGCGGGGCGCCGGGTCCGCGGATGGGCAGACGGGCCGCGGATGGCAGCAGGGCCGCCCATCAGCCGACACGGGCGGCGATGATCTCCGCACACGCGAGCGCCTCCGTGTGCGTGGTGTCCACTTCGAGGTCGTAGACGACGCCCCGATGGACCACCTCGGCCTGCGACGTGGCCATGCCCCGGACCCGATCTCCCCGGGCGAGCTCTCGGCCTGCAGCGACCGCGCTGTCGCAGCGGACGGCCACCCACAGCACGTCCAGTCCGCGGAGCGGCTTCTGGCACCGCTGCTGGGACGCTGCGCCGCCGAGGAAGACCTCGTCGAGGATGATCCGGGCGCCCGCGCGGGCCATCGCGGCGACCCCCTCCATCCACTTCGCTTGCAGGGCGCGGAACTGCGGCCCGACGCTCACCCCGCCGTCCGCGGCGAACTCGATGCCAGCATCGGTGGCCTGCATGGACGCGGGCATCGCGTCGACCAGCATGTCTGTGTCCATGGCAAGCCACGGATCCGGCAGGATCGCCTGCAGGCACCGGGCAATGCCGGACTTGCCCGAGCTGGATCCGCCGTTCAGCACGATCACATGAGTTGTCACCGGGCCACATTAGAGGCGCCACCTGCGGGCCCGGAACGTTACGGGGCGGGCAGCTCGGCGACCCGCGCCGGGTCGGTCCGGTACTCCGCGGTGAGCAGGTCGCCCGAGTAGCG
>DASYXX010000389.1:0-9370 GCA_035934395.1 Streptosporangiaceae bacterium | reverse complement strand
GATGGCCATCGAGCACTGGGCGGCTCGCTTCACCGCCAACGGGGTGGATCCCGCCGACTTCGCGCGGGTGACCTCCGCGATCGATAGCTGGGACGAGTGGTGCGCCGCGTGGTGCCGTGCCGCCGCCGAGCACGAGGACCTAGGCCGCCGGGCGCTCGGCGACGGGCGCGCGCGGTCCGGCGGCGGCCACCTGGCGCAGGCGGCCGTCTACTACCACTTCGCGAAGTTCCTGTTCGTCCAGGACCCCGGCCAGATGCGGGAGGCACACGCCGCCGCCGTGCGCTGCCTGAACGACGCGCTGCCGTATCTCAGCCCACCGGGCGAGCGGGTCGAGATCCCGTTCGACGGCGCGGCGCTCGTCGGAGTCCTGCGCCGTCCGGCCGGGAACGGCCCGCACCCGGTCGTCGTGATGATCCCCGGGCTGGACTCCGCCAAGGAGGAGTTCCGAGCCACCGAGCAGCTGTTCCTCGAGCGCGGGCTGGCCACCTTCTCCGTCGACGGTCCCGGGCAGGGCGAGGCCGAGTACGACCTGGCGATCCGGCCGGACTGGGAGACGCCCGGCGCGGCCATCCTGGACGCCGTGAGCGCGATGCCCGGCATCGACCGGGGCCGGATCGGGGTCTGGGGAGTCAGCCTGGGCGGCTACTACGCGCCCCGGCTGGCGAGCGGGGACAAGCGGGCGCACGCCTGCATCGCGCTGTGCGGTCCGTTCGCCTTCGGCGAGGCCTGGGATCAGCTGCCCGAGCTGACCCGCGAGGCGTTCCGCGTCCGGTCCGGGTCCGCGAACACGGACCAGGCCAGGACCCGCGCGGGCGAGCTGACCCTGGCAGGCCGGCTCGGCGGCCTGACCGCGCCGCTGCTGGTCGTGGCCGGGCAGCAGGACCGGATCATCCCGTGGCAGCAGGCGCGCCGGCTGGCCGACGGGGCGGCCGGGCCCGCCGAGCTGCTGCTGCTGGAGCACGGCACCCATGGCTGCGCCAACGTCTCGTACCGGCACCGGCCGTACAGCGCCGACTGGATGGCCCGCCAGCTCGGCCAGTGAGCCGGAGGGCGCGGCGCTGCCTGGACTGAGGAGCGAGGACGAAGGAGGGAGCGACGAGGGAAGGCGGTGCCTCAAGGGCGCCCGGAGGCGAGCCAGGAAGCACAGTGAGCCGGAGGGCGGTCAGCCTGGCGCCCGCGCGGTGGAGCCGCGGATGACCAGCTCCGGGGCGAGGTAGAGGATCTTCACCGGGCCGGAGTGCTCGGCGATCCGCTCCAGCAGCAGCTGGGCGGCCTCGGTGCCGACCTGGTAGTGCGGGAACCGGATGGTGGTCAGCGGCGGCCGGAGCCTGTCGATGAACGGCATGTCGTTGAAGCCGACCACAGAGATGTCATCCGGGCAGCTCAGCCCCGCGTCGTCGAGCGCCGCGTAACAGCCCAAGGCCAGCATGTCGTTGCCCGCGGATATGGCCGTGCATCCGGTGCCCCGTTCCAGCAGCAGCCGGCTGCACCGCAGGCCCTCCTCCACGGTGAACGCCTTGGCGAACACGATCAGGTCGTCATCGATCGGCAGGCGGGCGGATTCCATGGCGGTGACAAAGCCCCGGTACCGGCTCAGCCCGGTGGACATCTCCTGCGGGCCCGCGATGTGGGCGATGCGGCGGTGCCCGAGCGCGCTGAGGTGGGCGACGGCCATCCGGACGCCGCGCTCGTTGTCCACCGAGACCGAGGGGAAGCTGTAGTCCTGCGCCAGGCGGTTGATCAGCACCACCGGCATCTCCGCCCGGGCCGCCTCGGCCAGCAGCGGATGGTGCAGCCGCGCGGTGGCCAGCACCAGGCCGTCCACGTGCCGGGCCCGCATCTGCTCGAAGACCATGCGCTCGCGCTCGTCATCGGAGTCGGTATTGCCGATCAGCGCCACGTAGCCCGCGGCCGCGAGCCGGTCCTCCAGGCCGCGGACGATCGGCGGGAACAGCGGGTTGTTGAGGTCGGGTATGAGCACGCCGACCGTGTGCGAGCGCCGCGTGCGCAGGCTCCTGGCCACCGGGTTCGGGTGATACCCGAGTTCCGCCGCGGCGTCGAGCACCCGGCGCGCGGTGTCCTCGCTGACCAGGATCCGGGTCTCGGGGTTCAGCGCGCGCGACGCCGTCGCCGGATGCACGCCAGCCCGGACCGCGACGTCCCTCAGCGTCACCGGGGGGTCAGGCATCAGCAGTCACGCTCCGCTCCGCGCGGGTCCCCGTTCCTGGGGTGTTCCCGCTTCCCTCGGCATGCTATCTGCCTGCTGCAATTCGCACGACGTCGCTGCGGCGGACTGGGTCTGCCCCGGGGGGGTCGACCCCTCTTCAAACGCCCGCCGCGGAGCAAGGTCCGCGATTGATTGTTCACGCCGACCGGCGAGGCAGCCGGCCGAGAACGCTATCACGGCGGTGGTCACCGCGATCAGGCACGCGATCATCGGCTGCCGCAGCGCGGCGGTGCCCGCGGCGTCGCGGTGGGCGAGCAGCCGGCGCATCTCAGCTCCCCGGCGTGCCCGGGTCGGGCGGCCCGGGCGGAGCTGCGGTGTCGGGCGGGTCGGCCAGCGGGTACCCGAACGCCATGACCTCGTAGCGCACGCTTCCCGGCGGCCGCAGCGACGGGTCCTCCAGGCGATCGTCGTACGGCTCGAGCAGCCGGTGCACGGCCTCGCCCAGGTCCTTGGCCTCCTGCGCGGTCAGGTACAGGTCCCGCTGGGACCCGATCGTCGCTTCCTGCCAGTGGGCGGGGTAGCCGAGCGACCGCATCAGCCGGCTCCGGGCGCGCGCCAGCCACCGGTCGATCCAGATCGACCCGGCCGCGTGGGCGGCCAGGCGCGTGTGCGGGTCAAGCCCCGACGGGACGAGCTCGAGGCTGCGGTAGCGCAGCCGCCAGGGCCGCTCGCGGCCGCGCCCGCCGCCCGCCTCCTCCACGAACCCGTACTTGGCCAGCGTGCGCAGGTGAAACGCGCAGTTGGCGGGCGACTCGCCGAGCAGCTCGCTGGCCTCGGTGGCGGTCAGGGTCCGGGTGTCGGCCTGGCTGATGGCCTCGATCAGCGCCACCCGGAGCGGATGGGCGAGCGCTCGCATCATCTTCGGGTCGCGCACCTCGATGTGGGGCCGCTCGGCCCGCGGTGGCTGTGCCTCCGGCGCGCCTGGCCGGGCCGGGCGCCTGTCGTTATCAGAAGACATGTTTCGAAACGATACGCTCGAAACAATGCTTTTGACAAGGAGGTTCAGCGAGATCGCGGGTTCGTGCAACGATGAGTCATGCGGATCAGCGGTGTGACCTCGACTGACCTGTTCGTCGGCACGGCGGCCCGGCCACTGTCGATCGTGCGCGTGACGCTCGAGGGTGACGGGCCCGACGCGACCGGCGGGCCGGGCGGGCCGGGGGGGCCGGGGGGGCCGGGCGGGCCGGGGGGGGACAGTCCGCGGCAGGTCAGCGTCCGGGTCGAGGGGCCGGCGGTGGCCACCCCGGCGCCGGCGCTGGTCAGCTGGCCGGCGCCGGGCGAGCGGGTCGTGGCCGAGGTCGGGGTCGAGGTGGCGGCCCCGCACGCGGCGGGCAGCCCCTGCCAGGTCACGGCCATCGCCGAGGGCCCGGCGACCGCGTCGCGGGCGGAGCTGGCCGCCACGATCACCACGGCCGAGCCCGGCTGGACCATGTGGATGGTGAGTCACTTTCACTACGACCCGGTCTGGTGGAGCACCCAGGGGCAGTTCACCGAGTCCCGGATCTTCCTGCCCGACGCCGACGGCGGCCTGCCCGACTCCAGAACCGCGTTCGAGCTGGTCCGGCTGCATCTCGACGAGGCCAGGCGGGACCCGGACTACAAGTTCGTGCTGGCCGAGATCGACTATCTCAAGCCGCACTTCGACGCGCACCCCGAGGACCGCGCGGACCTGCTCGCGTTCATCCGCGCCGGCCGGGTCGAGATCGTCGGCGGCAGCTACAACGAGCCGAACACGAACCTGACGTGCGCCGAGTCCACGATCCGCAACGCGGTCTTCGGCCTGGGCTTCCAGCGCGAGGTGCTCGGCGCCGACCCGACCACGGCGTGGATGCTGGACGCGTTCGGGCACGACCCGGCCTACCCGGGCCTGATGGCCGCGGCCGGGCTGACCGAGTCGGCCTGGGCCCGCGGCCCGTTCCACCAGTGGGGCCCCCAGGGCACGGTGGGCGACAACCGGCGGATGCAGTTCGCATCCGAGTTCGAGTGGCTGTCGGCCGACGGCGGCGGCCTGCTCACCAGCTACATGGCGAACCATTACGGGGCGGGCTGGCAGACCCAGGGTGCCGCGAGCCTGGCTCAGGCGGAGCGGGCCGCGCTCAAGCAGTTCCGCCAGCTCGCCCCCGTCGCCGCCACCCGCAACGTGCTGCTGCCGGTCGGCGCCGACCACGTGATCCCGTCCCGCTGGGCCACCAGGATCCACCGGGACTGGCCCTCCCGGTACGTGTGGCCCCGGTTCGTGACCGCGGTGCCGTCGGAGTTCTTCGCCGCGGTGCGCAAGGACGCGGCCGAGCGCGACGTCTGGATCACGCCGCAGACCAGGGACATGAACCCGGTGTACACCGGCAAGGACGTGTCCTACATCGACACCAAGCAGGCGCAGCGGGCGGCGGAGATCGCGGTCGGCGACGGCGAGCGGCTCGCGACGCTGGCCTGGCTTGCCGGGGCCAGCTACCCGGCGGCCGGGCTGGACAAGGCCTGGCGCCAGCTCGTGTTCGGGGCGCACCACGACGCGATCACCGGCACCGAGGGCGACCAGGTCTACCTGGACCTGCTCGGCGGGTGGCGGGAGGCCTACGAGCGCGGCGACGCGGCCCGCCGCGAGGCAGCCGCCTACCTGGCCGGCCTGGCCGCCACCGCCGCCGCCGACGGAACGGGCGCCGCCGGGCAGGCGGCCCGCGCCGTCGTGGTCTTCAACACGCTCTCCCGGCCCAGGTCGGGCCGGGCGCGGGTCGTCCTGGACTTCCCCGACCCGGGAACCTCGTGGGCCGAGCTGCGCGACGCCGCGGGCGACCCGGTGCCCGCCCTCGCGGAGGCCGTGATCCGGCACGACGACGGGACCCTGGCCAGCCTGACGCTGGCGTTCCGTGCGCGGGACGTGCCGTCCCTCGGCTACCGGACCTACCTCGTGGTGCCCGCTGCCACGGCCCCCGCCGGCGATGGCGGCTGGGCGCCCGCGGACGGCACGGCGATCGAAAACACTGCGTTCCTGGTGGCGGCCGACCCGGCCCGGGGCGGCACGCTCGCCCGCGTCCTGGACAAGCGCTCGGGCGCGGAGCTGCTCGCCGGCCCGGGCAACGAGCTCGTCCTCCAGGAGGAATACGCCGGTCACCCGCGCTGGGGCGAGGGGCCGTGGCTGCTGTCGCCGAAGGGCCCGGGCCGCGGCTCGGCGGCCGCGGCCGCGCGGGTCCGCGCGGAGCGCTGCCCGATCGGCTCCCGCCTGGTGGCGGAGCTGACCCTCGGCGATCTCCGGGTCACCCAGGAGACCGTGCTGTGGGACGGTGCCGACCGGGTCGAGTTCCGCACCCACGTGGACGGCTCGATCGGCCAGGACCGGCTGCTGCGGGTGCGGTTCCCGGCCCGGGTGCCCGGCGGGCGGCCGGTGTACCAGACGGCCCTGACGGTGGTCGGGCGGCCGTTCGGCTCCGCGGACACCGACGTGGCCGAGCACGACTTCACCCTCGACAACCCCGCGCACGAGTGGTTCGGCCTCGGCTCGACCGCGCGGGTCGCCGTGCGCGGCCCGGCGGGTCGCCGGCGGATGTGCGCGATCGGGGTCGCCGAGGTGATACCGCCAAGGATCGATAACGGCTGCCGTGAGCCGGTCCGCGACCTCATGGTCGCGCTGGCCCGCGCGGGGGTCACCGCCACGTGCTCGCGGCCGGACGGCCCGCGCTACGGCTCCATCGACGTGGACTCCAACCTGCCGGACGTCCGCGTGGCGCTGGGCGGCCCGGCCGAGAACCCGTTCACCGCCGAGGTGCTCGCGGCGGCCGGGCCGGACGCCGCGGGGCTGGCCGGCACCACGGGGCTGGCGGACGGGCTGCGGGCGCAGCTGGACGCGGGCGGCGAGGCGCGGCTGTGGGTGCCGGGCTCCCGGGCCACCGAGGAAGCCTTCGCGCCCGGCGCCGACCTGCGCGGCGCGCTCGACCTGCCGGTGCTGATCGTGGCCGGCGCCGACCTGCCGGCGGCGATCGCGGCGGTGACCGCGGACCTGGCGGACGCCGTGATCGAGGCGGAGCAGGCCGGCATGGGCTCCACTGACGCTGGGGAGGCCGGGCTGGCCGGTCATTCGGTGGCCCTGCTCAACCGGGGCACGCCGAGCAGCCTGGTCACCCCCGACGGCACGCTGATCATCTCGCTGATGCGGTCCTGCAGCGCCTGGCCCTGCGGCGTCTGGATCGACGGCGACCGGCGCGTGCTACAGGACGGCAGCAGCTTCGCCTGGCAGCACTGGAGCCACACGTTCGAGTACGCGCTCGTCGCGGCCGCGGGCGACTGGCGCAGCGCCGGGTTCCCCCTGGCCGGGCTCGACTACAACCAGGACCTGCTGGCCTGCGAGACGTCTCTGCACGACGGCCCGCTCCCGGCCACGGCGAGCCTGGCCGCCGCGGAGCCGGCCACGGCGGTCGTCTCGGCGCTGAAGCCGCGCGGCAACCCGCTGGCCCCGGCCGCGGGCCAGCCCCGCCCGCAGGACGGGGTCGTCGTCCGGCTGCGCGACGTCTCCGGGCGGGCGACCGCCACCGGCGCGTCGGTGACCTTGTTCACCGGGGTGGCCGCCGCCGAGCGCACCGGCCCGTGCGAGGAGGACGGCGGCCCGCCGCTGCCCGTAAGCCGTGGCGCCGCTGAGGCCGAGCTGCCGCCCGCGGGGACCGTGACCATGGTGCTCACGCCGGCCGAGGCCGGCCTGGCCCCGCCCGCCCCCGCCCCCGGGCCAGCGCTCCCCCCCGGCCCCGCCACCATCCTCGAGCCCGGCCCCGCCACCACCCTTGAGCCCGCGCAGCCGGTCTTCACCCGCTACTGGCTGCACGGCAAGGGCCCCGCCCCGGCGGGGAACCTGCCGGTCGCCGTGCATCTCTCCCCCGGCCGGGTCGCCCTGCCGGGGCCTGTCGACGGGCCCGGGGAGGCCACGGCTGCATTTGCCCCAGGGGGGACGACCCCCCTTCAACCCGCCGCCGCGGAGCAAGCTCAGCGAGGAGTGTTGCGCCTCACCGTGGCCTGCGGGCCTGCCGGGGCGGCCGGCGCCGTCCAGCTGGACGCGGGCGCCGGGCTCGCGCTGGAGCCGGCCGGGCCGCTGCCCTATGACCTGGGCCCGCTGGGCCACGCCGGCTGGGATCTCGAGGTCCGGGCCCGGTCCGGGGCGCGGCGGGGACGGCACTTCGTGACCGCGCGGATCGCCGACGGCTCCGGGCAGGTCCTTGAGGACGCCGTGCTCGTCAGCGTCGGCGAGCCCCCGGCTCCCGCCCTCGACCTGCCGCTGGACCAGCTGATCCCGCTGTACGAGGCCGACCAGCGGGCGACGGCCGCCGAGCTTGACCTGACGCTGCTCAGCCCGGACGTCCGGCTGCGGCCTGGAGGCCGCGGCGAGATCGCCGTCAGGCTGAGCAACGCCACGGCGTCGCAGATCCGCGGCGAGGCGCAGCTGCTCTCGCCGTTCGGCTGCTGGGAGGTGACCGCGCACCCTTGGACGCGGGGCTTCACCGCCGACACGGCCGCGAGCGTCACGCTGGCCTTCACCCTGACGGCGCCGGCCACGGCGCGGCCCGGCCAGCACGGGTGGGCGCTGGTCAAGGTCATGTGCTTCGGGCGCGTGCGCTACAGCGAGCCGGCCACGGTCACGGTGATCTCCCCATGACGACGGTGACAGCCCCGGCGCCGGCCTGATCGCCTGTTACTTACCGTGGCCGGGGCAATGGTGAGAAACTTGCGATACCGCACCACCCACTGAAGGACCATGACCACTGAGACCGTGCTTGGCGACGGGAACCTCCCGGCGGAGCCGAACAGCTTCGTGGGCCGGGAACGGGACCTGGCCGAGCTCGCCCGCCTGCTCGGCGATGTCCGCGCGCTGACCCTGTGCGGGCCAGGCGGCATCGGCAAGACGAGGCTCGCGCTGCGCCTCGCCGTCGAGGTCGTCCCTGGCTTTCCCGACGGCGCGTGGCTGGTCGAGCTCGCCGACACCGAGGACCCGTCCCTGGTCACGCGGCGGGTCGCCACCGCGCTCGGCGTCTGGGAGGAGCCTGACCGGCCGCTGGCCGAGACGGTGACCGAGGCGCTGCGGCCGCGGCGGCTGCTGCTGATCCTCGACACCTGCGAGCACGTGGTCGACGCGATCGCCGGGCTGGTTCACCAGCTGCTCGCGGGCTGTCCGGCGCTGCGCGTGATCGCGACCAGCCGGGAGCCGCTGCGAATCCGCGGCGAGACCGTATGGCGGGTGCCGCCGCTCGCGCTGCCCGCCCCGGCGGCCGAGCTCGGCGCGGGCGAGCTGGCGCGGCACGAGGCGATCCGGCTGTTCGCCGACCGCGCGGCGGCCGTGCGTCCGGGGTTCGCGCTGGATGCCGGCAACTCCGCGGCGGTGCTGCGGCTGTGCCGGACGCTGGACGGCATGCCGCTGGCGATCGAGCTGGCCGCGGCGCGGGTCGGCGCGCTGTCGGTCGAGCAGATCGCCGCCCGGCTCGGCGACCGGTTCCAGCTGCTGGCCTCGGGCGATCGCACCGCCCCGGCGCGCCAGCAGACGCTGCGGGCCGCCGTGGACTGGAGCTATGAGCTGCTCACCGAGCCCGAGCAGGTGCTGCTGCGCAGGCTCGCGGTGTTCTCCGGGTGGAATCTGGAGATGGCCGAGCAGGTCTGCGCCGTCGACGCGATCCCCCAAGACCGGGTTCTCGACCTGCTGGCCGCGCTGATCGACAAGTCGCTGGTGACGCTCGACGGGGAAGTCGACGGGAACGCGCGCTACCGGCTGCTTGACACGATCAGAGATTACGCCGCTGACCGCCTTAACTCCTCTGGAGAGGGCCTGGGCATGCGAATGCGGCACCGCGACTACATGCTGCGCACGGTCGAAGACATCGTGGAACGGGGATTTGTGCGCGGCGACCCGCCGTGGCTCGAGCGGGTCGCCATGTATCACCGGGTCGCAGTGGTCGAGCGCGCCAACTTCCTGGCGGCGCTCGCCGCCAGCCTGGAGCACCGCGACGCCGAGCAGGGTCTACGGCTCTGCTCGGCGCTGCGCACCCCGTGGGTCGCCTACGGCGACGTGACCGAGGGGATCGTCTGGTTCGACCGCTTCCTGGGACTGGACGGGGACGTGCCACCCGTTTTCCGGGCCCGCGCCCTGAGCATGCGGGCCGATCTAGCGTTCGAGCA